>CAYRHG010000020.1:0-8051 GCA_964424025.1 uncultured Dehalococcoidales bacterium
AACCAGCGCGTTCTGGTCTCCCAACATCGGCTCCAACATAGCCCTAGCTGTCATGCCGAAAACCCATTGGAAACGCGGCACGAGCGTCAACGTTCAACTCCCAAATGACGGCATCGTGGACGCGTCCGTCGTACGTGTGCCATTCCGAGATCCGACCAAGGACATCCCTAAAACAAAACTCCAGTAGATAGCTAAATCCCCAACGGCCAAACCCACATGATCAGCGGAATCGCCACCGCGACGATCACCATTACCAACGGCAATCCCAACCGCAAGTAATCTCCGAATTGATATCCAGCCGGTCCCATCACAATGGTGTTCGACTGATGCCCAATGGGAGTGAGAAACGCCGACGAAGCCCCGATTGCGACGGCCATCAGAAACGGATCAGAATTTGCGCCTAAAGTGGCTGCCACCCCGATCCCTATAGGTGCCATCAAAATCACCGCAGCAGCATTGTTGATCACTCCCGACAACAGCATCGTCGTCATGAGCACTATCCCCAGCGTAACCCACGCCGGAAGCGATCCGCCAATCTCCGCAATCACCGTTGCGATTCGCGCAGCTCCACCAGTCGTATCCAGCGCTTCCCCCACTGGAATCATCGCACCCAACAATATGATCACCGGCCAATCGACAGCCTGATACGCCGCTTGAAGCGTCAAAAAACGCGTCAACAACAATATCGCAGCAGCACCAACAAACGATATCTGGACCGGCACGATATTGAACGCGGCCAGCAATATCGCTGCAACGAAAACCGCGAGAGGAAAGAAGAGCCTCCGCCGTTGCCCAATCCTGAGCTCCCGTTCCGCTAAAGGCAGAAGTCCCAACCGCGGCAACGCCGCCTGCACCAGCTCCGTTCTGCCCTGAAGAAGCAGCACATCGCCAGCCCGAAACGCAACCCGCCCCAAACGGCGCGCTAGACGCGTCCCACCTCTAGACACTCCTAGCAAGTTCACTCCATACGCCGCATGAAGGTGCAAACTCCTTGCCGTCCTACGGCGCATCATGCTCTCAGGTCCCACAATCGCCTCCACCACCATCACCTCATCGGATCTCAACGTCTGGTTGAAATCCTCACGCATATCTCTAGACCCCT
Source organism: uncultured Dehalococcoidales bacterium (assembly GCA_964424025.1). Taxonomy (GTDB): domain Bacteria; phylum Chloroflexota; class Dehalococcoidia; order Lucifugimonadales; family Lucifugimonadaceae; genus Bin127. The sequence continues at coordinate 1,103 of CAYRHG010000020.1, forward strand.
CAAGTACCAAACCCGATGAGTCGACGAATAACTTCAAGTCCTCTGGATCAGCCTCCACGATGAAGATATCGTCTTCATCAATCACTTCGTAACTCGAAGGTGCGCCGTAAACTACACCTAAGTGCACCATGCCCACTATCGCCACATCCTCTTCAGCCAGATCCTCGAGGTCTCGAACCATTTTGCCAACGAATCTTGACCCTTTCGGCACACGAACTTCGGTCATGTAGTCCTCGATATGCAACGTATCACCTAACGCCAGCGGTGCTTGCCTCGTAGGAATAAGTCGCCAACCCACAAATGCGATGAACAAAATCCCGACGACCGCCACGCCGATTCCGACAGGCGCAAAATCAAACATCTGAAACTCCGCCCCTGCTTCTTCTCGCCTGAAGTTAGAGATGATGATGTTCGGGGGCGTTCCGATCAGTGTCGTCAATCCTCCCAGCAACGACGCGAATGCCAACGGCATCAGATAGTGCGATGGCAATTCCCGGCTTCGATTCGCAACTCTGATCGCCACCGGCATCAACAGACTCACCGCCCCCACGTTGTTCATAAAAGCCGAAAAAAAAGCCGTAATGCCCGACAAACTCAATATCCGCAACACTGGGATGCTAGGTATCCGCGCATAGCAATTCGCAATCACGTCAACTACACCCGAATTCTGAAGCGCCCGGCTCAAAATCAAAACCGCGGCAACCGTCACCACCGCTGGATGACCAAATCCTCGATACGCTTCAGCAGAAGGAACGATACCCGCTATCGCAAGCACCAGCAAAGCGACCAGAGCAACCACATCGTATCGCCATTTGCCCCAGACGAACAGCACGAGCGCGACGGCAAGCACCCCGAAAACGATCAATTCATCCATTTTGCGCGCACACTAGTGATCAGTTAACCGTCCGAACTATCGCAACAGCCGCCGACATCTCTTAATATGGAACGTCGCGCTACTTCACACAAGCATAGATCAACAACAAGGAGCATCCCTTTGCCCCTCAAAATAGCCGCAAATCTCACCATGATGTTCAACGAACACGAATTCATGGATCGATTTGCCGCCGCCGCGAAATCCGGATTCAAGGGCGTCGAATACCTGTTCCCGTACGAATATCCCGCGGATGCAATCGGCGAGCAGTTGGAGGCCAATGGTTTGGTTCAGGTGTTGTTCGATTTTCCCGCCGGTGACTGGGCGAACGGCGATCGTGGCATAGCCGTGCAACCGGATCGCGTCGGCGAATTCCAAGACGGCGTGGGCATCGCCATCGAATACGCAAAGACCTTAGGATGCGAACGACTGACCTGCTTAGCCGGCATCCCCGAAGACGGTACCGATCCGGAAGTCTCGCAACAGACCATGATCGACAACCTGCGATTTGCCGCTGACGCTGCCGCTGGTGTGGGTGCTATCGTCCTCGTCGAACCGCTCAATACCCGCGATGTTCCAGGCACCTTCGTTTCGGATTCCGCGCACGGCGCAGAATTAGTACGAGACTCGGTGCGCGAGAATGTGCGACTTCAATTCGACGTCTACCACACCCAGATCATGGAAGGCGATCTGGCACCCAAATTCTCAGATTTGCTGTCCCTGATCGGGCATGTCCAAATCGCCGACAACCCTGGCCGCCACGAACCCGGCACCGGTGAGATCAGCTACCCGTTCGTCCTTAAACACATCGAGGACAGCGGCTACTCCGGTTGGATCGGCGCCGAATATATGCCCGCGGGAGATACCGTTAGCGGTCTCGAATGGGCGCGCGACTACCTGTAGACCGAATTACGAACGGTTCCTCGAGGGAATCTGGGCTGACAACCGCCCGTCAGGCGGTAGCCGCTAGATCTTCAGTCCCGCCGTGGCGCACGCGCGCCGCTACATCGGGGAAGAATGTATCTAAGACGTTCTCCACGATCCCGTCAGCATCCAATTGAAGTTGACGCCGTTGGTCGACCGCGGTTCCATGCTCGACAAACGCGTCGGGCATACCGATCCGATGAACCTCCACGCCTTCCACCTCAGCGTCCGAGAGCGTTTCAACAATCGCCGAGCCGAACCCACCGGCTAGCACGTTTTCTTCGACGGTCAAGATCCTGCCCGTGCGCCGTGCTTCACTAAGCACCAAATCGACATCAAGCGGTTTTACAAACACCGGGTCGATGACTGAGCAAGAAACACCATACTCGGCCAATGTGTCGGCAGCTTCAACCGCCGCGTTGCAGGATTTGCCCAACGCAAATATGGACAGATCTTCTCCATCCATAAGCACAGATCCTTTGCCGATCGGCAGTTCTCTGAGCTCCTCGTCCATTTGCACGCCGACCGCCGCTCCTCTTGCAATCCTGATCATGAATGGACCGTCGTGCATGTACGACGTGTAAACGAGGTGTTGCAACTGGTTCTCGTCGCGCGGCGCGGCGACGACGGCATTCGGTAGACAACGCAGATAGGAGACATCGAACGCCCCATGGTGGGTCTTGCCGTCCTCACCCACTATTCCGGCGCGATCCGCGATCAAGGTCACAGACAAGTTCTGCAAACAAATGTCGTGCAGAATCTGATCAAACGCCCTCTGCAAAAACGTGGAATAGATCGACACGTACGGCTTCATGCCTTTCGACGACATCCCAGCCGCCATGCTCACCGCGTGTTGCTCGGCGATCCCAACATCGAAAACGCGGTCCGGGAATTCACGCATCACGTCCACCAATCCCGTTCCCTCCAACATTGCAGCGCTGATACCCACAACCGACTCGTCGTCGCGCATCAACCGCGCCAAAGTGTCGGAGAAGACCTTCGAGTATGTCGGGGCTCCCGAAGAGTCTCCCAACGGCGAACTCGGCTGGTGGAACTTCACTGGGTCGTCTTCGGCAGGTTCGAAACCGTGGCCTTTATGGGTGACGATGTGGACCAAAGGCACCGAACCGGTTGAGGTGCGAGCTTGACGCAAGGTCTCTTCAAGTTGTTTGAAGTCGTGACCATCGATCGGACCTAAGTACTGGAACCCCATCTCCGTCCAAAACATCGTCGGCACTATCAATCCCGCAAGCCCCGTATTGAAGCGTTTGACGATCCGGTACATCAGTTCACCGGTCGGCACTCTCTGCGATATCGACTTCATCCGATTGATCATCGACTGGAACTCGGGATGCGTGATCAATCGCTTGCGCCAATTGGTCAGAAATCCGATGTTCTCGGAAATCGACATGCCGTTGTCGTTCAAAACAACGATCATCTTTTCTGGGTTCAAATGGACGATGTTGTTCAACGCTTCGAAACTAGAACCAGAAGTCATCGCACCATCGCCAACTACCGCTACCGTCCAGGAATCATGCTTTTGATTAGCTGCGCTCTGCGCTATCCCAAGCGCGATTGAAAGGCCGGTCCCAGCGTGTCCCGCGGCCAATGTATCGTGCGGACTCTCGGTCGGCTCCCCGAAACCTGATAACCCGCCTTCCAACCGAATGTCTTTGAATTCGTCGCGGCGACCTGTCACCAGCTTGTGTGTGTACAACTGGTTCGTCGTGTCCCAAACCAAACTGTCTTGCGGGCTGTCAAATATTCGGTGAAGCGCTAACGTAAGTTCGACCACTCCGAGATTGGACGCGAGGTGACCCCCGCGTTCCGTTATCACGGAAATAATCGTCTCGCGAACGTCACTCGCAACTTGGTCTAGCTCTTCGTGCGTGAGGGATTTGAGGTCGTCAGGGCCGTCGATACGGTCCAATAAACGGGCGGACATTACTTGGGCTCTAGATTTGTGCCGATGCCAATGAATGGACTACCGCGAACGTGAACACGGACGTCACTCATTAGCAGGATACCACACCTGTTGTTTGCCCTAAAGCGTCACGCATCCCCCGCACTGACTTCATGTTTCACGAAACGTTAATCGCTCACTAATTGCATGTTTCACTTATGCAAAACCCATAGTTAACGAATACCGCGTAAAATGTTCACGTCAATCGACGCAAGGTGGCAACGTACGAGGAGGAGCATTGCAGAAAGTAACCGATGCTTTTAGATTCTCGTACGACTTGGAGACGCTGAAGGGCGACATTTTCGGCGGGTTGACGGCGACCGTCGTCGGTCTACCCGTCGCGCTCGCATTCGGCGTCGCTTCCGGACTGGGCGCGGTCGCCGGCATATACGGCGCCATCGCCGTCGGGTTTTTCGCAGCAGTCTTCGGCGGAACCAGATCCCAAATCTCCGGTCCTACCGGCCCCATGGCCGTCGCAATGGCCACCGTCGTCACCCTGGCGGGACCCGACAACCTCGTCGAAGCCTTCAGCATCGTAATCCTCGCCGGCATCATCCAGATCCTTTTAGGCGTGCTCAAGATCGGCCGATTCGTCGCCTACACTCCTTACTCCGTCATCTCCGGATTCATGTCCGGGATCGGCGTCATCATCATCATCCTGCAAATACTCCCATTCATCGGACAACCGGGAGTTTCAGGCGGACCAGTCGGTGCGATCCAAGCAATCCCAAGCGCAATTCCCAACATTGACCTCGGCGCAGTCATTATCGCCGCCGCAACACTTGCCGTTGGCGTGGCGTGGCCACAAAAACTCCACAAATACTTCCCATCAACCCTCGCCGCACTCGCCACGGGGACCCTCCTTGGCGTGCTGTGGCTCGTCGACGCACCCGTCATCGGCCAAGTTCCGACCGGTTTACCTTCGCTTCAACTCCCAGCGTTTTCGGGCGATTTCTTTGTCAAAGCCATTCAACCAGCCCTGATCCTCGCCCTCCTCGGATCGATCGATAGCCTCCTGACTTCCCTGATTGCCGACTCCATGACGCGCACCAAACACAACCCTAATCAGGAACTCGTCGGACAAGGCATCGGAAACACGATCGCCGGATTCATCGGCGGACTGCCCGGCGCCGGCGCCACTCTCGGCACCGTCGTCAACCTACGCGCCGGCGGGCGAACACCCGTATCCGGAGCGATCCGAGCCGGTATACTGCTAGCCCTTGTCCTAGGGCTCGGACAGTACGTCGGCAACATCCCTCTCGCAGCCTTAGCAGGCATCCTCCTTAAAGTCGGTTGGGACATCATCGACTGGCGATTCATCACCCGAATCCACCGCGTCCAGCGCGAGCACTTGATCGTCATGGTCATCACCATGTTTCTGACCGTCTTCCTCGACCTCGTAACGGCCGTGGCGATCGGACTCATCGCCGCCGGAATGGCCACCGCCAAACAACTCGAGCGACTGGAACTTGATAGCGTCGTCTCCGTACCAATCCTCGACCGCGTTTTCTTCACCGGGTACAAAGCGGCGCAATCTTTCGACATATTTTCCGCGCGTGTCGGGGTGATTGCCTTGCGCGGCAGCTTCACTGTCTCGTCATCTAACAGCCTCATCACTACGATCGGCGAAGATATCCGACAACACGAGGTCGTCATATTAGACTTCAACGACACGGTTTACATCGACGACTCGGCCGCACTGGTCGTCGAGCAGATGATCGACGTTGCAACGACCGAAGACACGCAGTGCATCCTCGTCGGACTCGGCGGTGTTCCCGAAACCGCACTGCGAGCGCTAAACGCTATTGACGAAGTTCCCGAAGAATATATCGTCGACGACTTAGAAGATGCCAAATCCATCGCACTCACAATGCTCGGATTCGACCCGGAACTCGAAACCTCTGCCGACTCGGCCCCAACCGTGTTGGGACATGAAACTTCAACTGAACGAGTCGGCTAATTCACTGCTCAACCAGCGTCAACGCAGCAACCCCATCAAAACGATCACCTCCTTGCTATGACTGAAAAACTCCAACAAGGCGACCGACTGCCACAACTGAACTTCAAACTGGTCGACGGCGACGAGTTGTCCATGCCACGTGGCATGGACGGCCGCTACATCGCACTCCTGTTCTTCCGCGGCGCATGGTGAAGCTACTGCAGAAGGCAGCTAGTTAGTTACCAAGAAAAACTCGATCAACTAAACGAATTCGGCGCATCGGTCGTCGCCGTAACGGTAGGGACCCTTGAAGAAGTTAAGGCAATGAGCGACGAACTCGGCTTAACGTTCCCAGTTGCCCACAACCTCGACGAAACTGAACACGCCGGAATCGGTGGATGGTGGACAACCGACCACCACGGTCGCTACATGCAACCCACCGAACTGCTCATCTCCCGCGGCGGCGTAATCTTCGGCTCCATGTACGCATCCGGACCCGTCGGACGAATGTCAGTCGACGAAGTCCTCACTGCCATCAAATCTCGCGAACAACGTTGAAAACCCACCGGGCCATCGTTCGCCACCTGAGTATTGTGCGAGCGGATCGCGGGTGATCGCCTCAAACGCCGTTGCGATCCACGTTCGGCCTAGTCGTCATGCCCATTCTCACGATGTTGACGACGTCATTCCCAACGAAACGCCTTAACGCTCACGGTGACGCAGACGACGCCAATCGCAATCAAGTAGGCGAACGATATCCAAATCGGTTCGCCCGTAGTAGCCTCTGTGTCCCACTGGGCGCCGAGCCACAGGAATGTCAAAACGTCGTAAGCGTGCGTCAACGGCAACCAGTCGCCTACAGTCCGCAACACGGACGGAAACGACTCTCGAGGCCCGAACGATCCGCTTAACACGAACATCGGTGCGAATACGACGAAACCTAACCCCAACGCAGTTTTCACATTACGTATACGGGCGGTCAACATCGCACCTATCGCCGCGAAGGAAACATAAGAAACCAGAACCGCCAGCGCGACCATCGCTGCGTTACCAGCGAAGTTGATGTCGAACACGGCTTGCCCAACAACCAACATGAGCGCCAATGAAACATACGCCGTCGTCACACCCACCAGCAACTGCGTAACGATCAGACCAAGGGCCGGCATCGGCGTCACGCGGTATCGCCTGAACACTCCGTACTGACGGTACTCCACGAGACCTTGCGGCAAACCGATGATGCCTAGCATCCCGG
>CAYRHG010000021.1:0-4182 GCA_964424025.1 uncultured Dehalococcoidales bacterium
AATCAGGATCGTGGAATTTTGTGATTTCATCCTTGGTAGCCGGGCGCGGCGATTCAACGACGACGTTTTCGGTGGCCAACAGCCCGACGCTAGTCATCAGTTCGTGCATGTGGAAGAGCCTTATCGGACGCATTGGGTGCGTCGGGCTCAGCACGTGTTGTGACTGTTCGTGCGAGTAGATTAGTGAGGTGGTTGGTTGCGCGGCAGCCATCAAGGCTTGATGTTACCGCGAGGGAGGTTTTTCACACTCTCATGCGACGGTACATCATCGCGGCGACGCCAGCAGCCAATAGAACGAAAACGATTATGGCACTTGGTTTGATCTGGGGCCATTCGCTGTCAGGTCCAGTGATGTAGTGGATGGTCCTGGTGGGCAAGGGTGTCAGCTCTACGACGGTCGCCTGCGGTACAGGAGTGGATTGTGGGGGTGGAGGAGTCACCGGTGCTGCGACGGGTTCGGAGTCTTGCTGCGGAGTTCGATCATCTGATTCGGTGATGCCTTCGGGCTCAGTTTCGATAGTGATTGAGCTTTGCCCTTTTTTGGTTCCCAACGTGCCGGTGATGATTGTCGGTAATCCTGGGATAGTCGGCGGCAGGTCGGCCTCTATATCGACGGGTTGTTCAACGGACGAGATTATTGGCAATCCCCATTCTTGTCGCCAACCGTTTTCGATTTGGTCTAGGGAGTCGCCGTAGACGGCGATCATGGCGTCATCGACGCCGTTACCAGCGTTCAGTTCGCTGAGCAAATGACCGATCGAGTCGCGACCGTAGTTTTCGATCAAATACCCGACGAAGTCGGTTGATTGGATGTAGAAATTGTTGATGTCTCGGCGAATTCCGGGTACGGTGTTCATCGTTGCGAATTCAGTGACTTTACCCGAACGTGCGATGGGTCTGAGACTTCGGATCGCTGAATCTCGTTCGCGCGTCTCCCAGTAGCTGGCATGACCTTCGTTGAGCCACGCTGGTGCTGGGTTGGCATACGGTGAATCCAGGGCCTTGTCGAAGATGAGGTGCGTCAACTCGTGGATGAGTGTTTCGGCCGATGGTGAGGCCATGATGGTGAGGTTGTATTGGGCGTAGGCGAAACCGCCGAAGTAGTGTCCCTGGGTCGCGGCTTGGCTGATAGTGGGACCATGGATTGTCAGTTCCCGTACGTTCGGGAAGATGACGGCCCTGAACTGAGGTACGTCGTCAACGCGCAACGCTTGGCCGATTTCCGGCAATATCGGTGCGGTTTTTGCGTGGAGGTTCTGTATCGCACGATCGTTGATCCCGTAGTAGATGATCTCCAGTCGGTCGTCGGCGACTCGACGCCAATCGTGATAGGTATCGATGTGTTCGATGTGATAGGTGTTGGAGGTGTAAACCACGTCGTCTGTGGAAACGAATTCGAATCTCACGTCGAAGATCGTTCCTGGTGGGAAGTACGACGGAGATTGAACGTCGATTTCGGCGGTTGCGTAGATGCTGTTCGTTTGTAGGAAATCGACGTATGAGTAGGAAGGTATCGTTTCGTTGCCGTGTGGCCTGACCCAGAGTCTGGCTTCCTTGATCTGGGCGTCGATGGTTGTATCGATCTCGACGACGATCTTGTCAGCGAGAACCACGTGATGAGTTACTGCCTCGCGTTCGGTCGGCCGGGGAGATTGGGCGTCGATGCTGTCGGCTATGAGCATTAGGAATCCCAAAGTTAACGCGACGACCAAAACGTTCGTCATTGGGACGCGATTAGTTAGGAGATTTTGGTTGGTTCGTGCCATTTGGCATCCAAAAGTAAACCGGCCGAGTGGTTCCGACCGTTGATTGCCGCTGTTTCTGAATACGTTTGGTGATACGCAAAAGATTTTATGCTCGTTGCTGTAGAGTGATTTCGTCGAGGAAGTCCGCAAAACAAGGAAGGCGAACAGATGCGTTATTACCAGTCACTTTGTGGAGTCGATGTGCATGTCGGTGTCGAGGCTGATGAGGGTGTTGTAACCGATTTGACGTCGATCTCGTCGGAAGCTGATTCGACGTTGAGTCTGTTTAAGGCGGCGCATCTAGGTGGTGTCGGGATCGATGATGTCGCGACGAAGATTTTGGATCGTGGCGGCGGAGATGAGATTTCAGTTGAAGAGCTGTGTTCGTCGGACGCGTTGTTGCCCCCGATATTCGCGCCGGAGGTTTGGGCATTCGGCGTGACGTATATGGACAGCATGAGGGAGCGACAAGCTGAGAGCGGCTCACCGGATGTTTATGCGCTCGTGTACAACGCGGATCGTCCGGAGGCGTTTTTCAAGTCGACTGCGGAGCGTTTGATATCTCCTGGGGATTCGTTGGGGATCCGCGCGGATTCCGAGTGGGATGTGCCAGAGCCGGAGTTGGCGTTCGTGTTGTATGCGGGCGAGATCGTGGGCTACACGATCGGGAATGACATGAGCAGCCGTTCGATTGAGGGTGCGAATCCTCTTTATCTGCCGCAGGCGAAGGTGTACGACCGTTCATGTTCGATTGGTCCGAGTTTGGCGACTCCAGACGTGGTTGGAGATGCCCAGACGTTGGAAGTTGCGCTCCAGATCGAGCGTGATGGCGAGGTGGCGTTTGCGGGTTCGGCGAATACTTCATTGATGAAGCGAGACTGCAACTACTTGGCAGACTGGTTGCAGCGACACAACCGGGTTCCGAATGGGACGACGGTCTGCACGGGAACCGGTACGATCCCGCCGCCTGAATTCACTTTGGCAGAAGGGGACGTGGTCAGCATTTCGATCGACAAGATCGGGACGCTTGTTAATCCGGTTGTGGTTGTTTGAGTTGGGTTGAGCTTGCATGGATGGGCAGGATGGGCTGAGATTTTGGGTTAGATGATCGTTTGAGCGCGGTTAATCGGGGGATTCGGGCCCCTTTTGTCCAATTGGACAATTCCCCGCGAGCAGGGTAACCCCGCGTGGGCTTCTGTAACGGCGGTTGATCTGACGGCCAGTGTCCCGTCAGTTCTGGGTGGCCTGTCCCGGAACGTGGGTGGAAGGAGTCGGCGCGTTTAAGATTAGAGTTTGCGAAGTGTTAGGGTGTCCGGGCGCTGGATCTAGATATCGAGGTTTTCTTGACTCAAACCGCAGAGAAACTTGAAGAATCGACAGAATCGGATGTCGATGCGCCTTTCGTGCAGGATTTCGCACGGAAGGTCCGTGAAAATGTGCAGCGGGTGTTTGTGGGTAAAGACGGGGCTATTGAGCTGGCGATTATTGCGATGCTTGGCCGAGGTCACGTGCTGTTGGAGGATGTGCCGGGGACGGGCAAAACGACGCTGGCGAAGACTATCGCGGCATCGCTGGGGCTCGATTTCAAGCGGGTGCAGTTCACACCGGACTTGGTGCCTTCAGACGTTTTGGGCGTGAATATCTACAACGCCGGGATTGGCAGCTTCGAATTCAAAGCGGGTCCGATATTTACGCAGATACTTCTGGCGGACGAGATCAACCGCGCTACGCCGCGCACGCAATCGGCGCTGTTAGAGGCGATGCAAGAGCAACAGGTGTCGATTGACGGCGTGACGATGGCGCTTAGCTCGCCGTTCTTAGTGCTTGCGACGTTGAACCCAGTGGAGATGGAAGGGACGTTTATGCTGCCAGAGGCGCAGCTGGACCGGTTTTTGTTGAAGTTGTCCATCGGTTATCCCTCGGATGAGGAGGAGGCGCAGATGCTGCAACGATTCCAGGCCGGCGACAGCGCTGTCGGGGTCGATGTTTGCGCCGAGGCGGAGGATGTCGAAAAGGCGCGTGACCTTGTAGAGCAAGTGCGGGTTGCGGACCATGTTCGGCAGTACTTAGTAGCCGTCGTGCGTGCGACGCGGAATAACGCCCAGATACGGTTGGGAGCGAGTCCGCGTGCTTCTTTGGCGTTGCAGCACGCATCGCAGGCGCGTGCGGCGATCAACGGTCGTGATTACACGATGCCGGACGATATCAAGGCGCTCGCTGCGCCGGTGCTGTCGCATCGCGTGGTGCTGGAATCGAGTATGCAGATGCGTCGGAGGGACGCTTCGCAGGTGATTGACGATGTTGTTGCACAGATACCGGTGCCGATAGAGAGGTGAGTGCATACATATTGCAAGAGATTTCAGTAGACCGCGTGGTTGCCCCGCCCCTTGGCCCCGAATCCCCTCACCCTAGCCCTCTCCCACGAGGGGAGAGGGGA
>CAYRHG010000022.1:0-33986 GCA_964424025.1 uncultured Dehalococcoidales bacterium
GGCTTCGACGACCGCAGTCGCTGCGGCTACGACTTCTGCTCCTGCGCCTGCGCCGTAGGCCTCTGCCGTGGCTGTCACAACGACTTCGACCTCTCGAACGACTTCGACTTCCTTGACGACCTGTACCTCTACCGCAACCTCTTTTTCGACGACAACCGTTTGGATCACCGTCTCGCCAGCAACTTCAACCTCTTTTTCGACGACGACCGTCTGGATCACCGTCTCACCGGCTACTTCCACCTCTTTTTCGACGACGACCGTCTGGATAACCGTCTCACCGGCGACTTGGACCTCTTTCTCGACGACGACTGTCTGCGGGACGGCACGTTCGACGACCTTCTCGACCTCTACCGTCTGGACGACGATTGTTTCACCTCCGCACGCCAAGACGACGGCTGATAGCACAAGTGCTAGGGCCAGCGCCGCTCCCGAGGTTGACAACCAAATTTTTCGCATGATGACCCCTCCTCAGGGTTTTTTTGAGTCTCCTGTTGAAGCGCGCGGGATAACGCACTTTTTCAAGGTCGCAACGGTGAAGCATATTAGCACGATTCGTTAGTGCTCGCTTTGGATTCCCGCCGCAAATGCGTTGGGCATCAGCTTGGTCGTTGGTGCACCGTAGGTTAGCTCAGGATTTGCGCCGCGACAGCCATCGAGGCGATGGCGGCCGTTTCGGTTCGCAATATGCGCGGGCCCAAACTGGCAAGCAGCGCTCCGCTGGCGACCGCTCGTTTCGCTTCTTCGTTTGAAAACCCACCGACGGGACCGAACACGAGCGTAATCCCGGTTGAACCGTTTGCTTGGTTTCGAAATGAAGTCAGAAGATCCGTCAACATTGGCTCAGTCGTTTGTTCCCAAAGAAAGATGACGCTGGAGTTCGACAATGTCCATTGATCCAATGCCGCACACAGAGGTTGCGGAGCGGTAATTTGAGGAACGTGAACCCGCCCAGAGAGTTCAGCCGCCTCGACGACGATTCGATTCCACCTTGAATTGCGGTGTGAACCGATGGTCGAATCGGCTCGTTGCACGCGTTGGCTGACGATGGGAACGAACTGACGCGCGCCCAATTCGGTGCATTTTGCCAACGATAACTCGTAGCGTTGAGATCGCGTCAAGGCCATTGCCAATGTGACCTGTGTCTGCATCTCGACTTCGGGCGTCCGTCGACCGATCAACCGTGCTGTTGCGTGTTCGGCTCTGACTTTGCCTTGAACGGAGCCGCTGATTAGCGCGGTCCATTCGTCACCATCACCGGTGAAAAGTTTGATCTTCTCGCCCGTGCGTAGCCGTAACACGTTTCGTATCTGATGCGACACGTGATCGGGCAAAGGGATTTCGGCGTTGATGATCAACGGAGGTGCGACCATCGGATCGATGTGAAAACGATGCATTTCGAATGCGCCTGTTATCCGGAAGAGTTCTCAATACGCAGCATGATCCAATCGGCTTTTTTGCGGGTTTCCACGATCTTGGTCGCGTGGTTTTGGGTGAATGCCTTTGCGACGGCGTCAGCTTGGCCTGCCAATATGCCTGACGCCAGAATAGTGCCTCCTGAGACCGTTTTTGCGATCAATGCGTCAGCGATGTCTATTAAGACGCGCGAAGTGATGTTGGCGAAGACGTAATCGAATTTGGTGTCTGGCAAGTTTACGTTTGGGACGGAACCTTCGAGAACACTTGCACGCTCAGAAACGCCTGACATCACCAGATTGTCGGCGACGGCGCGGATAGCAGTTTCATCTATGTCGAGGCACCATGCGTGACCGGCGCCCATCTTCAATGCGGCGATCGCCAACACCCCAGAACCGCAACCAACGTCGAGCACGTGGGCGCCGTCGAGGCGGCCGCGTTCGAATTCTTCTTCGATTTGGTTCAGGCAAAGCTGTGTAGTCGGATGGTTTCCGGTTCCGAATGCGAGCCCGGGTGAGAGGAAAACCTCGACGTCCTCGGGTTGCAGACTCTCCGGCGGCCCATTTTCTATCGACCATGGAGAAATGAGGATTCGACGTCCGACACGGATTGTCGGAAAGGTCTGGTTCTCCCACTCTTCTGGATTCACGATCCGCTCGCGCCGAGAGTGGAGCTCTGTGATTTCGCCCATCAATCGAAGGCCGATATCGATCATGCTCTTGCGATTGCCGGTCGTGTCGTCGAGTTTCAGGTAACAGAAAACCGTAACTGTGCCGTTTGTGGTCGAATCCGATTCGATGTCGTCGGCGTCCCATTCGCCGGTTTGGGCGACGAACACTCGACCATCGCCGTAACGGGAGAAAATATGCGTTACAGGTTCCGCGAATTCGGCGGCAAGATTGACGCTGATCTCCAGCCACTGGTCTTGATCACCTTCGCGTTTGCTCATCTGAAACGCGATCCTGCCGTCATCGCGAGGAGGTATGCACTCGTCCAATGAAAAGGCTACTGGCCGGTGAAAGCACCTTTCAGCCAACTCCAGATGCCATTATTGTTGTCGCTTGAGTGAGACCCATAAGTGATTTCGTTTTCGACAATCACCGGGTCGAGTGCTCGGTCATCAGTCGCCCGCATCGTGTCGCCCAGTTGCTCGACGATTTCCTTCTGTTGTGCGGTCAACGAACGCGGAGTTACGACGGCAATCTGAACGATTTGATCGCCCCGCGGTCCATCGTTGCGCAATCGGGGTACTCCGAGGCCACGCATCACTATTTGGTGACCAGTTTGAACGCCCGGATCAATGGTCACCTCCTTGTCGCCTTCAAGCGTTGGCACAGCAATGGTGCCACCCAGCATCGCGGAGACGACATTCAGTTCGGCGCGTATGACTACATCGTTACCGTTGCGCGTGAAAACTCGGTCTTGTTCCACGTGGACACGTACATAAAGGTCTCCGGCGGTGCCACCGTACTCACCTGCATCGCCATGGCCTCGCATGACGATGCGGGTCCCGTCATCGACGCCGGGAGGGATGTCGATGGAGATTTTCCTTCGGTTGTTGGCCACTCCAGCTGCGTTGCAACGCAGGCACTCGCGCTCGACCCGCGTTCCGACCCCTCGGCACGTCGGGCATTCGCTGATCTGTTCAAAGTTGCCGAATAGAGTCCGTTGAGCGCGGCGGACCTTACCGTTGCCGTTGCAGGTACTGCAGGAGTGAGTAGCGCTGCCGGGTTCGCCACGCGTACCTTTGCACCGCGAACACACCTCGCGGCGCAATATTTCGGTCTCACGCGTGGCGCCGAAAATCGCTTCTCGGAAGGAAACGCTCAAAGCGAGTTCAACGTCTCTGCCGCGTCGATTACGGGTTGCAGACGCACCGCCGAAGAACGATTCAAAGATGTCGCCGAAGCCGCCGAAGTCGCTGAAACCGTCGAAACCACCTCCCGCGTTTCCATTGACTCCTCGATGACCGAACCGATCGTAGCGCGCGCGGCTCTCTGAATCACTCAAGACCTGATAGGCCTCATTGATCTCTTTGAAACGTTCTGTGGCACCCTCTTCGCGGTTGCGATCAGGGTGATACTCCAACGCTTTGCGCCGAAATGCTTTCTTGATGTCTTCCTCGTTAGCGTTGCGAGGAACCTCAAGCACTTCGTAATAGTCGCGCTTGTCGCTCATTGATTTGTTACCGTTCTTCCGGAAAAGTGCGTTCCGACCTGCACGAGATCAGATTCCACTCGCGCCTCCGCGATTGACCATCTCGTCCAATGTCTCAGCGGCAAAGCCGACTGTGGGGATCGCACGGTCATAGGCGGTCCGCATCGGCGAGATCAGCCCTACGACGCCGCGGGCATTGACCGCTCCACCGTAACCGGACATGATCACGCTGTGGTCAAAAAGCTCAGGCCGGTTGTTGTCAGAGCCGATCCAAACGACTGGTTCGGTTCTGTATGAAACGCCGGAGATCAGGTCCGCGAAGGCGTCGTCATTTTCGAGTGCGGAGAGCGCCAT
This sequence comes from uncultured Dehalococcoidales bacterium, assembly GCA_964424025.1. Classification (GTDB taxonomy): domain Bacteria; phylum Chloroflexota; class Dehalococcoidia; order Lucifugimonadales; family Lucifugimonadaceae; genus Bin127. The sequence goes on from CAYRHG010000022.1 coordinate 3,925, forward strand.
GGCGCCTCGTTGTGGTTGGGCCACCAATTCTGGGTCCGACAGGAAGTGCCTGAATCCGCTCATGTAGCGTACACCGGGTACCGAATCCGCATGCACCAATGCCTCAATGGTGGCTTCCCAGACTTGGCGTTCAAAATCGTCTTCGATGTCTTTCCGATCTTTGTTAGCCACGAGTTCGTCGACATTTTTGCCCGAAACCTGGGCCGAGACCTTATTGCGTGTTCGTTCAAGTTGCGGGTCTGGAATCTCCCGATTCAATTCGATAACCTGACGATAGACTCGTGCCTCTTGCAAAACGAGTACAAGCATGACCAACATGTCGTGCAGCCGTAGCAACTCGATCTGTTTGACGTCGGGCATTTTCGCACGGGGCGCGGTGATGAAAGCAAGCGCTCCGATAATGTCGGCGATCACCGAAGCGGCGATCTGGACCCAAGCGTCGACGTCATCGGGCGTGACATCCATCTGGCCTTTCAACGCTGAAACCAGACCATCAGGCGGAGGCGACGAAAAATCGAGCCCTCCGACGAAATGGCGATATCCCTTTTCCGACGGTATGGCGCCGGATGATGGATGAGGCCGCAAAAGATAGCCCTCTTCGATCAGCACACCCATCTCGTTGCGGATGGTTGCGCTGCTCACGTTGAAGGTGCCCGACTTTGCGACCGCGCTGGAGGAAACCGGCACCGCTGACGAGATGTAGTCGTCAACAATGAAGGTCAGGATGGTGTTTCTACGTTCGGGCAGAACCATGTCTAGAACAGAGGTTTGACCATCGTCGATCTTAGACCACGATGGCAGATATTATGCACGGCTCAAAGGCCGAACTAGCACTTCCTCCTATTAACAAAATCTATCATCAGAAGTTCGGAAGCGTCCCTTCGGGTTGGTCCTGAGCACCGTGATCAGTAAGATCGAGACCGAGCCGAATTTCGCCGGTTTTTGGATCGATGTGCCGGATATCTACGCCTCGCGTACGAAATGCAGGTTCCAACAGCAAGGCACGATGACAGCGCGTCGGATCGCCCTCCGAACACATCAAAACGGGGCGATTTCCCGCCGCTGCGAGGGAAACATCTGCGATGGCGGTCAAGAAATCGGTAGCCGACCGCCTAGTTTGATACCACTCGTCGACGGACATGTCGTTTGCGGTTCCCTGCGATTTCAACCCGCGTGGCAAGCCTCCCAACGAGTCGCCTCTCCACAGGTATTCGATGCCGCAACGAGCGAGGTGTTGTTCCAGGCGAACACGGTTCGACCAAGGTGCAAACCTCGAGCGCGGGTTCGCTCGCACATCAATTAACAGATCAATTCGGTGAGGACAGATCAACTCTAGGAATCTCTCCCACGTGTGGTTACTGTGGCCAATCGTGTAGATCACTGGCGGGTTATCGCTCATTCGCAGGACCGAAGTTGAAGCGGCGGATAGTGAATAGATGACTCCGCGCCCGTTACGATGAGATCGTCCGCGAAGTACACTCGGAGTCTACGAACCCATTAGACGCCGGGATTGGAGCATCAACAGGTACATGGAGATCTCTCTCAACGGACAAAACGCTTTCCTCGTCAAAACCGTGTCCGGTACAGTGATCTGCGATCCGGCTGATGAAACGGAGGCCACATTCGTGCCTTCTTCGGCTGCGGATGACACTGTTGTGACCGCGATTTTGACTAGCAAACCGTCCAATTCCACGTTTCGGCGATTGATCGCAGGGACGGACGCGATATCGCATCCGGGAGAGTACGAGATCGGTGATCTTGGCCTAAGAGGCATCGCGTTGCCCGCGAATCCCGAAACCGAATCGAAGCAGACGATAACGTCGTTTCGCATCGACGCGGAGGGGTTGGCGGTCTACATGTTGGGTCTGGCCAAAACATCACCCGACACCCGGACGGTCCAATTAATCGGGCGAGTAGATGTGCTGCTCCTAGACGTCGCACGGCTGAAGATGGACATCAAAGACCTGTCTTCGCTGATCAGTTCATTGGATCCTTCGCTGGTGTTGGTAAATGGACTTGACGCCAACGGAAACGAGCCTGGTGCCAAGTTGAAGTCGCTTCTGGGTGAAACTGGCAGCGATCAGATGAGCAATGAGCCGCAACTAAGGGTGAACGTCACGAGAGGCAGCTTGCCCGCAGATCGTCAGCTCGTAGTTCTCAGGCCGCGTGCCTGAATATCTGTCCTTCTCAGATCTTCGGTCTATGCTCGTGACCGGCGTCCAACGCGCCACCGAATGTAGGCCAAGATCGCCAGAACCATCAGCAAAACGATTACGGTCAGGCCGGTAGTCGCGTTTGCTCGTTTGTCGGGATCCGTTGACACTGGGGTTGCGGCCGGCGGAGTGAACCGGGGTGGCGTTGGCGTGCCAGTCGGTGTCGGCGACGCCGTTGGCGATGGAGCGGCGGTCGGCGGGAGCGGCACGGGGGGCGGATTCGGCGTTGGAGCCACCGGCGATGGTGTAGGCAGACTCGGCGACGGCACAATCGTCGCAGTGGCGGTCGGAGGTGCCAATGTTGCCGTAGGTTCAGGTGTTACCGCCGTAGGGACGGGCGAAGGAATACTTGTTGGCACTGGGGTCGCCGTTGGAGGCAATTGCGTTGCTGTAGGTGTAAGCGTCGGTACCGCAGTTGGACTCGGCGAAAGCGTAGGTGCCGGCGTCAAAGTTGAGGTAGCAGTTGGCGTCGGGCTCGGCGATGGTGTTGGTGTCGACGTGCTTGCCGCGAAAGCGGTAGGAGAAGGAGTTGGTGCTGAGTCGGGCAATCGCGGAAAATCGAGATCGACTCGACGGAGAATGGGGAATGCCGGATACGCCAAGCAGCTTTCGCAAAGTTCGCCGGGAAGAATAGCGAAGATGCTGGTGGTGTCAGATTTGACTAGGTTCGCTATCCAGAACTCGATGGTAGAACCGATCAAATCAAGGCTCTCATCTGGTGTGATAGCGAGATAGGCGTACTTGTATGGATTGCTTAAGTCTGAACCGACGATAACCGGCGCGGATCGCCATGCTTGGCCGATTCTTGCTGTGACCTCAAATCCGGTGCGCGAGGGTTCTTGACCATTGATCGACACGTCGCCGTAAAACAGAACAACTGGGTATTGAGCAACCGGAGGAGGAGGTGTGGCGACGGGCGAAGGCGTGGGAGTTGGTGGTGGAGGCTGATTTGGATGGTGAGGGAAATTCAGGTTGAGTGTTCTCAGTTCTGGGAAAGTCCACGGACATTCGGAGCAGAACTCGCCCGAACTTGCATCGTAAGGGGCGAAAACGCTCGTGGCATCTGCCTGGACTTTGCCCTCCAACCAGAATTCTATGGTCGCGCCACTCAGGTCTAGGTCTGCTGGCGGTTGGATCTCGAGGTGCGAATAACCGACTGGTGTTGATCGTGTTCGCCTAACTCGCGCCGGAGATGATTCCCATTCGGACCCGATTCGAGCGGTTACCTGTAGATCCGTGTCAGAGGGAGATTCATTGTTGATGGTCACTGCACCTCGAAACACCAGTGGCGGGAATCCGATGGGAAGAGGTGGCGGTTCAAGCCCATCGAAAGGCGTCGGCGTCGGTTCCACAGTCGGGGATGCGTCAGGGAGGTATGGAAAGTCCAAATCGAGTTGGCGAACGATCGGGTAGCTGTGAAAAGCAAGGCATCCTTCTGGGATTTCGACGCCATCGACTACGCATGCGAACACATGAGTGACGCTTGACTTGACATGGCCGTCGAGCCAAAACTCGATTTCGGAACCGATCAAATCCAAATATGGCGGCGGAGTGACTAGGAGATGATCGTATTGGAATGGTTTATTCGGGTTGGCACCGACGATGACGGCAGGAGATTCCCATTCGTCGCCTATGCGGGCGGTAATCCTGAATCCAGCGTACGTCGGAGGTGCACCGTTGATTGTGATTTTGCCGCCAAACACGAACCCTGCGAGTCGCGGCGGCTCTGGTTGTTGCGCCTGAATAAGGTGATGGTCGCGACCGGCAAACGCGATCGCGACGGTTAATGCCACAGCCGAAAGTGACGTGACCCCCGACCAACGGGTAATCCATCCCGTGGCGAAGATGGGCATTTGCGGCCGGATCGTTCGGGCGCGGTCGACAAGGTTGCGCATATCTGAAATGTTAGGCAATTGACGCAAAAAAACGGCCGCCGGAGTGGATCCGGCGGCCGCTCATTTTCAACTGATCGACGTCTGGCTAAGCGCCTACTGCTCTTCCCTCGACTGCTGCGTATATCGCCAACCGAAGTATGCGGCGATTCCGATAAGCAGCAGCACTAACACGATTGCCAGCGGCAGTGTGGCGTTGAATCCTCCGCCAGTTTCTTGGGTTTCCGGTGTCGCAACCGGCGGAACTGCAGTAGCCGGCGGCGGGACGGGCGTAGCGGTTGGTGGCACCGGAGTGGCGGTCGGAGGCACTGGTGTCGCGCTCGGTGGTACCGGAGTGGCGGTCGGAGGCACTGGTGTTGCGGTTGGTGGCACTGGCGTCGCCGTTGGTGGGACAGCCGTCGCGGTCGGGGGTACCGGCGTCGCGGTCGGAGGCATTGGCGTCGCCGTTGGTTCGGGAGTTGCCGTCGGGGGTACCGGTGTTGGTGGAACCGGCGTTGCTGTCGGTGGCACCGGTGTTGGAGTCGGCGGTATCGGAGTTGCCGTCGGTGGTACTGGCGTCGCGGTCGGCGGTTCAGGAGTTGCCGTCGGCGGTTCGGGAGTTGCCGTCGGCGGTTCGGGCGTCGCGGTAGCCGCGAGCATGGGGAAGAACAGACGCACTTCGGTTTGCTGCCCAGGTTTGAAAACGCTTGGTGTCTCGGCCTCTAACGGTTTGTTCGGGTTTGTTGGGTCGCCTTTGTCGATCAGGAAGAACTTGATTGGCGATCCATCGTGTTCGGTCCCAGTCGTCTCGACTGCGAGGTTGTAAATGCCGTCACGAACGGTGACGCTGTTTGATCGGACTCTGTCGCCGACAACGGCGAATACTTGATATCCATCCGGGACCTGCCCCTGCGGAGTGAAAACTTGCCCGGTGAACTGAGTTATTATCTGCTGGCCGGGTGCCGGTTGATTAGGGGTGGCGGCTGGGGGCTGGGTCGCCACAGGACCGCCCGTCGGACGCGAAGGAAAGTCGATCTCGAATTCGAAGCGGAATTGCGGGAAATCAATTGGGCAACCGGTGCAGATGCTGCCATCATCCGCTATGACTGCATAGAAATCAGTCGTTGTCGACTCGACCATGCCATTGAGCAAGAAGTTGATCTGGCCGCCGATTAGTTCCGACGGCGGATTGACGGTTAAGTTCTTGAAACCGTTGAGGTCCGGAGTCCCGTCGCCGATTGTGACGCTCTCGGAGACCCAATCGCCTACCTTGGCAGACAAGGTAAACCCTTCCAACCCGGTCGGGTCATTCGCGACAGTTACCCAGCCGTCATAGATTACGGCTGAAAAAGGCGGTGGTTGCTGGCTTTGGACTTGCCCATCGTCGATATTGACGGCGAGGAGCGTTCCGAAGGCGGAAGCAAGAACCACAGCCAACGCAACGGTGAATTTCGAGGTCCGCGCCTTTGCGCTACGAGAGTGCTCTTTCAACCGTGGTGTTGCGAACGGTGTGGTCGCAACAGGTGTTCGGATTGTGTCACGCCCGTTAGCGTCATGCATTTGGATTACCTCAAGATTTCCGTATCAGATCGTGGTTTCCAAGATCGAAGTCGGGATCGCTTTCGTCTTTGCGTCGTGTTCCCAAACGCCACGCGAAAGCACTGAGCAATGCCACGACGCCAAGCGGCAAAGTTGCTTCCAAACCACCGTTGTCGTTCGGAGTTGCGTTACAGAAACCGAACAGCCCTCCACCTTCGTCGCCAGGGTCGGGCGTCGCCGTTGGGGTTTGCCTGACGACGAATTGTGTCGGCCGGACAATGGCTGTCGCCGTCGAAGTCGCTTCTTCAATGCCAACTGTAGGTCGAGGAGTCCTTGTCGGTTCGGGTGTCGAAGTGGGTGTCGGCTCCTCGGTCGGAGTCGGAGAAGGTACGACGGTAGGAGTATTCGTGGGTGCGACCGTCGGCGTGAGAGTGGGAGTTGGGGTCAGCGTTGGAGTTAACGTCGGCGTCAGCGTCGCAGTCGGCGTGAGAGTAGGCGTGTACGTCGCTGTGGCAGTCGGCACAGGTGTTTCAGTGGGAGTCGCGGTGAAAGTAGGTGTCGGTGTGATCGTCGGCGTATCGGTAGGTATGGGTGTTGGCGTCGACGTCGGAAGCAGGTCTGGGAACACCAGCGAGAAGTTTTGAATGGTCTCACCTTCTCTGAAGACGGTTGGTGGCGACAGAGCCTCAAGGAAACGCGGTGCTCCCGAAGGGTCGTTGCGGTCGACCAAGTAAAAGACGACAGACGCCTCGCGATATCGTGGCTCGGCCGGATCGACCGTGATGAAGTACTCGCTGCCGAACACCTGGATTTTTTCCGACCTGAAGTCCTCGCCCACTACGACGTAAAGCTCGGATTCGTCGGGCAGTGGTCCCCTGGGAGTTCGGACCGTGCCTGAGATGAACATCGGCCTGGGGACATCGGGCGACGGTGTAAACGTCGGCGTTAGAGTTGGCGTTGCTTCGGGAAGGTTAGGAAAGTCGAGGTCGAGTTCCCTCAATAGCGGAAAGGTCCAAGTGCAACCACCACAGATCTCGTTCGTGAACTCGTTTATGACGGCGTACCAGTTGGTGGTCGTCGACTGTATCTGATCTTCCAGCCAGAATTCGATCTGCGAGCCGACCAAGTCCAATTCAGGATCCGGGGCGACTATCAGGTGAGCGTACTGGGAGGGTTTTTCAGGCAATGAGCCAACGACGACCGGCGGCGATTTCCACTTGTCGCCGATGCGGGCGTTGATCACAAATCCGGAGTACTCCGGAGTTTCGCCGTTGATTGTCACGTTACCGTTGAAGATGATTGCTGGAAATGGGGGTGGGACTAGCTGTTGAGCCTGTGCTCCGTGATCGTCTCGACCGGCCAGTGCGATCGCGCCGACGGCCGCCACGGCCGCGAGCGATAAGACAGCGCCCAACCAACGGGTTCGCCATATCATGTCGCGCGCGGGTACCGGCATTCGAAGCTTCCCAATGAGGATTGTGCGATTCCGCATAGCTGAATTGCTACGTTTTCGGTGCAAAATTAAACGAATCCATCGCGTCATTTGCACCGATGTTGTGCGCGATGGCGGTACACCTGAATTGTGCGATCAGCGCTTCGTGTACTGAGGCGCTTTGCGGGCTCGCTTGAGACCGTATTTCTTCGACTCACGCATCCGCGGGTCACGGGTCAAAAGTTTGTGGCTTTTCAACGCCGGACGCAGTTCCGGGTCGAACTCGATCAGTGCACGTGAGAGACCGTGTGAAAATGCGACCGCTTGCCCGTGGCCACCGCCGCCTTGAGTTTTGGCGACTACGGTCACTTTTCCGGTCAAGTCAGTCGCTGTAAGCGGCCGCATTGCATCGCTGAGCCATTGATCGACAGGAATCGCTTCGTTCAACGGCTTGCCGTTTACGGTTACCCCGCCCGCACGGTTGTACACACGAACTCGAGCGATTGACCTTTTCCTACGGCCCGTTCCGTAGTAGTAGTTGTCAGTCTCGGTAGTCAAAATGCGCTCCTAACGCGACTCTAGGGCTGCTGTATTGGTGTTGCGCCGATCCACGGGGGATGGGCTGTTCGGATGGGATCGCCCGCGGTAACTGTGAATGACTTGATGACCCCGATTGTTCATACGGGAGTTTCCGACATTTGGGTTTGGGCGCATCCTTGGATTTTGACTTCGTCCGACCAACGCTAGCTTTATCATGCGGCTTCGTTTCGCGCCTCGGCGCGTTCCGAACCGATCACCTGCGCCATGTGGGGGTGTTCTGGTCCTGCGTAAACCTTCAGACGCGAATACATCTTGCGTCCCAGCTTGGTCTTGGGAAGCATTCCCTTGACCGCCAATTCGATTACGCGTTCGGGAGTGCGTTCCATCATCCGCGAGTAAGGGATTTCTTTTAAGTTGCCAGGGTATTGGCTGTGGCGTCGGTAGACCTTCTGTTCAGCCTTGCGGCCGGTCAGATCGACTTTGGCAGCATTTACCACAATTACAAAGTCACCAGAGGCCATGTGCGGCACATAGGACGCGCGGTGTTTGCCCATGAGAGTAGTAGCGATCTCGCTGGCCAGTCGGCCCAATACCCTGCCTTCGGCGTCGAAAACTCGCCATCGGTTTTCTAGATCCGACGCGCTGGGGTTGTAGTGCTTCAATTTCGTAGGCATAACAGATTGATTCTAATTTGCTTGCGCAGTAGTTGCACCTTGTTTCGCGCGATCCCCTGCCCAGTCGTCGCATCGGTCCCGTTGATTTGCGCCATGATCAACGACATCAATCGTGGAACTGCGCGGCCAATTCAGGTCGATTTCTGCGGAGTATGCGACACGTAACAATGTCAGTCCATGCGGCGGCGCGTTTTGTGTCGCCGAATTCCTGGTTGGCACCTCGACCAACGATCTAACGCGATCGATCGCGGACGAACCGTTGCCCACGGAGATTAACGTTGCGACCATGCGACGAATCTGTTGCCTGACGAACGCGTTCGCACGTATATCGAAAATCAACCGATTGTCTGACCGACGATAAACGCGAGCAGATTCGACGTGCCGAACTGTCGTTGAATCATCTTTGCTCGCGGCAGCAAACGAAGCGAAATCGTGTGTGCCTTCAAAAAACCGTGCGGCCTCAACCATTTCCGATACGTCTAGAGCTTGGCGAACGTGATACTCGACTCGGCGGTTTATCGGCGATGCAATTGCGGCATCGTTGATGACGTAACGATACTCACGCGCGATGGCGTCACGCCTCGGATCGAAATCATCGGGCATCGGCTTGACATTATGGACGCGGACGTCGCATGCCAGGTTTCCGTTCAGGGCGTTTCGAATCTCAGACGCGGGTTTGCGTACGTTGGAATCGAATGCTGCGATTTGGCCTAACGCGTGAACGCCGGCATCTGTGCGGCTCGCGAGGTGCATCCGCCCTGCGTCATCTCCGAACACGATGCGAGCGGCACGCTCTAAATCGCCTTGAACGGTGCGGGCGTTCGCCTGAAATTGCGACCCGCTGAAATCGGTGCCATCGTATTCGACAACTAACGCGAATCGCATCTTGAAGCCGCGCCAATCTTCGACGCGTATTGCGGGGAGGTGCTAATCGACGAGTTCGATCAGTGCCATCTCCGCGGAATCGCCTCGGCGTTTGCCGAGTTTGATGATCCGCGTGTATCCACCATCTCGATCGCGGTAACGATCTGCAAGCTCGTCGAAGGTTTTGGACAAAACCTCTTTGTCGGTGATAAACGATGCGGCCAACCGTCGGCTGTGAAGATCGCCCCGTTTGCCGTGCGTCAACATTTTTTCCGCGAGCGGAGCCACTTCCTTGGACTTGGCGTGCGTGGTTCTTATCACTTCGTGTCGAAGCAGGTCGGTGACCATGCCGCGAAACATGGCTTTGCGAGGCGCCGAAGCCCTGCCGAATTTACGTCCTGAGCGGCGATGTCGCATTGCTTGAAATTCCTTCGCCTCGGATCATCGCATCGATGTGACACGATTTACCGATGCTGTCATTTGGCTATTGTTGTTCCTGCTCTTCGTCTTCCGGCGGCCAGAGTTCTTTCTCGACCATGAAATCTCGTAGCTCGCGGAACGAGACTTCACCGAAGTTCCTGACTTCCTGCTTCAAGGTCTCGGGAGTGAATCGCATGAGCTCTCCAAGAGTCCTGATCGGGTAACGTGAAAGCGCGTTGATGATGCGTGAGCTCAGTTGGTCACCGAGGTCTTTTATCTCGGTCTCGAGCAACTCGGACATCACGTCTGAATCGGCGTGATCTTCAGATTCAGGTTGCGCGGTGATGATATCGAGTTTGGACTTAAAGATATCGGCTGCGGTCCGCAACGCGTCTATCGGTTCGACCGTACGGTCGGTCCAGATCTCGATGGTCAGAAGGTCTCTGCCGGATAGGCGGCCTGACATCCCCTCGACTTCGTAGTTGGCCTTTAGGACCGGCGTGAAGATTGCGTCGACCGGGAGGATGCCATGCCCCGGCGTTTCCTCATGATCGAAAGCTCGGTAACCCTCGCCTTTTTCGACGCCAAACGTGACAACCAGTTCACCTTCATCGCTGTCGAGCGTCGCGAGATGGTGTCCCGGGTTGACGACTTCGAATACGCTGTGGGGTTTGATGTCGCCGGCAACCACTTCGCCCTCGCCCGATGCGTAGAGCGTCAGCACTTTCTGGGTGGTTTCCGCTCGTGCGCGAATTCGAATGCCCTTGGCGTTGATCAAGAATTCGCCAATGCCTTCGCGCATGTGAGGGATGGAGCCATATTCATGCTGCTGTCCGACGATCCGAGCTGACGTAATCGCGGTACCGGGCATTGCGCCAAGCAAAACCCTCCTGATGCCATTGCCCAGAGTGGTGCCCCAACCACGTTCGAGACCGGCGATTTGGAACTTGCCGTAAGTCTCAGTTGTCTCGACGACTTCGAGTTGTGGGACGTATTCTTCGGTGTCGTCCGCGAATTGGACGGTTGTAGAGATTGGCGAGCGGATGCCAGTGATCATTATTTTTGCCTATCTCCTTGAGTAGTACTCAACGATCATGCGGGTGTCGATCGTGGTGTCGATGTCGTCCTCTGAAGGAACCGCATCGATCGCCGCGGTCAAATTGTCGGTATCGACGGTTATCCAATTCGTCGCTTGCCGGCGTCGACCGACATTTTCGTTCGCCGCCTCGTAAAGGCCGGACTTCTTGGACTTTTCTCTCCAAGCCACCACGTCACCGGGTTTGACGACGAACGACGGTACATCCACCTTTCGGCCGTTTACCTCAATGTGTCCATGGTTGACAGTTTGGCGTGCCTGCGGTCGAGATGTTGCGAACCCGGCACGGTAAACCACGTTGTCTAGCCTGCGTTCCAATAGCTTTAACAAATTTGAACCTGTCACGCCCGTTTGTCGAACGGCTTCATCGAATACGCCGCGGAACTGCCGTTCATAAATGCCGTAGATGTGGCGAGCTTTTTGTTTCTGTTGCAGCTGGATTCCGTGTTCCGACAATCTGCGGCGGCGGCGTTGCGCTCCTGCAGGACCGGACGCCGAACGTCGTGCCGAACTATCGCGAGAACGGTCGACGGCGCATTTGGGCGTATAACAGCGTTCGCCCTTAAGAAAGAGCTTTTCGCCCTGCGATTTGCAGATCTTGCAGACCGGACTTGTGTTTCGTGCCATTACCGTTCCTGTTACTGGTGAGACCCAACCGGCTTTAAAGCGCGGTAGGGAGGGGGTCAATCGTGAATTTGCCGCACCTTTTGATTCTAAATTTCGCTGGCTGGGTCTCGGTGAGCTTCTGAGTCAATCTGCCGGTTGGAAAACGAACCGCAACGTGGGCTGCGGTCTTCCAGCTATCGACGCAATCGGCTCGCTTACACCCGCCGCCTTTTCGGAGGCCGGCAGCCGTTGTGCGGTATGGGTGTCTGGTCGCTGATGGAATTGACCCGAATTCCGGCACCTGCAATCGCACGGATCGCAGACTCGCGTCCGTTGCCGGGTCCCTTGACCATCACATCAACGGTGCGCATGCCGTGAGACACCGCGGCGCGGGCCGCTGATTCTCCGGCTCGCTGAGCAGCAAACGCGGTCTTTTTTCGCGAGCCTCGAAAACCCATCGCGCCCGAGCTGCTTTGGGACACTACGTTGCCGTTCGGATCTGTGAACGTGATGAGAGTGTTGTTGAACGTCGCGATTATGTACGCTTTGCCCTGCGGAACGAACTTCCGCTCTCTGCTTCTTCGACGAGTTCTCGGCATAGCCTGATTTATCGCTCCTATTAGTGGGTCGGTACTCCAAAAATCCGTGGTTGCAACTAGTGGGAAGGTGCCCGACGCTTGCCGGCCACGGTTTGGCGACGACCGCGTTTGGTGCGGGCGTTGGTCTTCGTACGCTGCCCGCGAACCGGTAAACCGCGGCGATGTCGCTGCCCGCGGTAACTCTGAATATCGATCAACCGTCGGACGTTCATCTGGTTCTCTCGGCGGAGGTCACCTTCGATGGCGATTCCGGCGCGGTCGATGCTGGTCCGGATGTTGGCGAGTTCCTCGCCGCTCAGGTCGCGCATACGAGCGCTCGGACCAATGCCGAGGTCTGCCGTGATGTCAGCCGCGCGTTTTCTGCCGATGCCGTAAATCGAAGTGAGGCCGATGACGACGCGAAGATTGTCAGGGATGTTGACGCCTGCGATGATTGCCATTGGAAGACTCCTGGAGACTAACCTTGCCGTTGTTTGAAGCGCGGGTTCTGCTTATTGATTACATAGACGCGTCCCTTGCGGCGGACGACGCGACTCCCCGGCTGTTTCGCTTTAACTGAAGCTCTTACTTTCATGTCGATTCCTCCGTCCTGATCTACCTGAATCGGTACGTTATCCGGCCCCGAGTCAAATCGTAGGGAGACAACTCAACCATGACGTTGTCGCCCGGCAGGATGCGGATGTAGTTTTTTCGAATTCTGCCCGAGGCGTGTGCGAGCACCTCATGGTCGTTAGGCAACCGCACCCTGAAATACGCGTTCGGATGCGCTTCCGTAACGGTTCCCTGTACTTCTATCGCTTCTTTTTTCGGCATGTGTGCACCAGACCAACGTCTCGGGTCGATCACTCGATTGTCGAGGTCAATACCTCCGGCCCATCGTCAGTGATCGCCACTGTATGTTCGAAGTGCGCAGATAGCGAACCATCGGCCGTGACCACCGTCCAACCGTCATCGAGAACCTTGGTCTCCCAAGATCCCGTCATGATCATCGGCTCGATGGCGATCGTCATTCCGTTCATCAACTGCGGCCCGGTCGCGGGTGGTCCCACGTTCGGCACCGGCGGCGCCTCGTGTAGTTCCCGTCCCACACCGTGACCGACGTATTCGCGCACCAATTCGAAACCGGCGTCACGAACGTATCGTTCAATAGCATCCGATATGTCGCCGACACGGTTCCCAGGCATGCACTCGGCAATTCCGCGTTTCAGCGATTCGCGGCAGACGTCGACAATACGATGACGTTCGTCGTCTTCGGTTTTGCCGGCGACTGCGGTGCGTGCGCAATCGCTGTAAAAACCGTCGACGATCGCACCGCAGTCGACGCTAACCAAATCCCCATCGGAGATCACGCGTTCACTCGGAATACCGTGAACAATCTCGGCATTTAGCGAGATACATGCGACGGCCGGAAATCCGTAGAGACCGAGGAACGCAGGTTTAGCACCTTCCGCGGCGATGGCACGTCGTGCAATGTCGTCCAACTCTGCGGTGGTAATACCTGGCTCTAAAGCGTCGAACACTTCGTTCAAAGCGACAGCGACGATGTGGCCCGCCGTGCGCATCGAATCCAACTCGCTCTTGCTTTTGAGCGCGATACGGCGAACCGTATCCATATTGCCAGTAACGCTATCCTTCAAAACGCAACTTCAATCGCAATTGTACCCGAATTCGTTTTTTCGCCGTTCGTCAAGTGGTGCCTTTGAGGTCGAACTGCGTCACTCGAGCACTTCGTTCAGACGGGAGCGGACCTCGTCTATGCTTCCTAAAGCGTCGATCTCGGTCAGTCTGTTGCCGTCGCGGTAGTAGTCAACCACCGGCGCGGTTTCGCGGTCGTAGACGTCCATTCGATGCCGAATCGCATCCGGTTCGTCATCTGCTCGGCCTTCGATATCGCGGCGCTTTTCAAGCCGTTCGATCAATTCGTCAACGTCCACACTGAAGAAAACTACCGTGTCGAGCGAGACGCCGATCCGATACAACTGGTCATCGAGCGAAGCGGCCTGAGTGACCGTCCGGGGGAAGCCGTCGAGGATGACATTTTCGGTCTCGGCCAAGCGGTTTTTGATCATATCGATCACCGTCTCATCCGGCACGAGATCGCCTTTGTCGTAAAACGTTTTGGCGAATTGTCCCAGTTCGGTGCCGCGGTTCATTTCGTCGCGGATCATGTCGCCAGTCGACAGGTGAACGTAGCCGCGCTCGTCGGTCAGCATCGCCGCCTGCGTACCCTTGCCGGCGCCTGGGGGACCCAAAAATACTATCCGCATCTCAAACCCAAGTGATGTCTTTCGCGCCGAATATGCCCGTGAGACTGGCCGGAGCCGTCACGACCTGACGAATCCTTCGTAGTTGCGCATCATTAGTTGCGCTTCCAACTGCCTCATGGTGTCCAACGCAACGCCGACCATGATGATCATGCTGGTGCTTTGGATCAGTGTCAGCGAGGCTTCAAGGTTCGTGATCTGGTTCGCGATCCACGGAGTGATGGCGATCACACCCAAGAAAATCGCGCCGCCCCAAGTGATTCTCAACACGATCCGCATCAAGTAGTCGCGTGTCGGTTGTCCTGGCCGAATGCCGGGCACAAAACCTCCGTTTCTTTGAAGGTTTTCCGCCAAGTTCTGCTGGTTGTGCACTACCAATGCATAGAAGAACGTGAAGCCCACCGTTAGCACGAAAATCAGGAACCAATAGGGGGTACTGGTGAAGGTGAGGGTGCGCGTCACCCATGCGGCTGCTTGCGCCGTGAAACTGCTGCTGCCGGGATCTGAGAGGTACGTGGCGATCGTCGCCGGCAACGTGACGATTGAGAATGCAAAGATCAATGGGATCATTCCTGCGGCGTTCACACGCAGAGGAATAAATGATGCGCCAGTTTGACGGTACATCTGACCGCCTCGGAACACGCTGCGACCATATTGGACCGGGACCCTGCGTTGCGCTTCGTTGAAGATCACGACGATGAAGATGATGATGAGCATCATCGCGATCAACATGAAGACTTGGAACGATTGATCTCGCAAAGCGTATAGCTGTCCGGCGGTTTGCGGCAAAGATGCCACGATGCCTGCGAAGATGATTAGCGAGATACCGTTGCCGATACCCTTTTCTGTCACGATTTCGCCCATCCAGACCAACAGCATCGTTGTCGCAGTCATGCACAAGATGATGGTCAACGTATTCATCAAGTCGTCGCCGCCCAAACCGATGCCGGTAATCGCGCCTTGGAGCTCCAACGTGTTAAGCAGCGCCCATCCTTGGAGGATCGCCAACGGGACGGTCAAGTAATGCGTATAACGGTTTAGCGTCCGTCGACCGGCTTCGCCGCCCTCGCGGGATAGTTCCCGGAGTTGCGGAATCACGGGAGTCAGCACTTGGAGGATGATGGATGCGGTGATGTACGGATAGACGCCCATCGCAGCGATGCTGAGCTGGCTCAGCGCGCCTCCGCTGAAGAGGTCAAGTACCCCGAAAACGGGATTGGCTTCGAATGCGCGTTCGAGTAACTCGAGGTCGACGCCCGGGTTTGGAACGTGTGCCAAGAATCTGAATGCGACAAGGATCCCGAGCGTGAAAAGTATGCGAAATCTTAAATCGGGAACGCGCCACGAATCGATAACCGCCCGGAACAGGGCGGGAAGTGCTGATTGGCGACCAGGTTGGGCTCCCGTAGTTTGCATTAGGAAAGTCCCGAAGGCTTCTGTTAATCGCCGCCCGAGTCAGGTTGCTCGGCGCTGTCGGGGACGCCCAGAACAGTGACACTGCCGCCCGCGGTTTCGACTTTGGCGCGAGCACTCGCCGACGAGGCGTGGACGGTAATGTGGATCGCCTTGTCGATTTCGCCATCACCCAACAGCTTGACGTAGTCGTCAGATCTGCGGACTATGCGGGCCGATACCAATTCCTCGACGCCGACATTTGCGCCAGCATCGAACGCTTCAAGACTGCCCACATTGACGGCTGTGTATGCGACGCGGAAGTTATTGGTGAAGCCGCGCATGAACGGCAATTTCTTAACCAGACGAAGCTGACCGCCCTCGAAAAGATGCGGCACTTTTCCGTGTTGCAACTGTCCTTTGCTGCCGCGCCCGGAGTAAGAACCGCGGTTGCTTCCGTCGCCGCGACCGATGCGCTTGCGTTTGCGCCGAGAACCGGCGGCTGGCTTCAACTGGTGCAATCCTGGCATTTCGTAGGCTCGTTCGTTCCTTAGGAAACGACTTTAACTAGATGTGAAACCTTCCGGATCATCCCTCGGATCTGATCCGTATCACGTTGCGTCACAACGTGGTTTATCCGCCTCAACCCGAGCGCCTTGAGAGTTGCGCGATGTTTCGGAATCGATCCGATCGCGCTACGAACCTGTTTGATCTGGATCTCGCTCATTCGCTTGATTCGTTCTCGGTCTCTGACTCGGTCTCAGTCGCAGGCGCCGCTTCGGTCTGGGCTTCCGTCTCAGATGGTTCGTCACTGACTGCCGTCACTTCCGGCGTGTGCAAAGTATCCAAACCCAGTCTGCGGGCTCGTTCAGTCTGGGGATCTTTGAGCATCGCAAGTGCTTTTATCGTGGCACGTACCGTGTTGACAGGATTGTTGCCACCAAAAGTCTTGGACAACACGTCTTGTATTCCGGCCGCTTCGATGACCGCGCGGACACCGCCGCCGGCTATGACCCCGGTGCCTGGAGCCGCCGGCAACAGCAACACCTTCGCGCTGCCGTATTTTGCGAAAACTTCGTGCGGAATGGTGCCGTTTTTGGTCACGATTGGCTGCATCGCTTTTTCGGCGTTTTGTCGACCTTTGCGTACGGCATCGGGCACTGAAGCCGCTTTTCCGAGCGCGGCTCCCACTTTTCCTTCGTAATCGCCCACCACCATCATGGCGCTGAACGAGAGGTTGCGACCGCCTTTGACGACCTTGGAAACGCGACGAATCTTCACCGCGCGCTCGAAAAGTTCCGGCCCCTCGGGCGCTTCATCTCGACGCGGCCTTCGTCGCTGTCTTCCGCGACGCTCGCCTTCGGATCGACGCTCACGAGATGTGTTGGTCTGAGTAACCATAGTTAGAAGTCGAGACCCTCCGCACGAGCCGCGTCGGCCAATGCTTTGACGCGTCCGTGATACTGGTATCCTCCGCGGTCGAACACGACTTTTTTGACGCCGAGTTCAATCGCTCTTTTCGCCACCGAAGTGCCGACGTCTTTGGCGATATCAATCTTTCCGGTCGCATCGGCAGCTGATTCAATGGACGATGCGCTGGCCAACGTGTGACCGGCCGCGTCATCGATGATTTGAGCGTAGATCTGCTTGTTGCTTCGGAACACCGAGAGGCGAGGCCGATCGCCACCACCGGCGACTCGGCGTCGGACGCGTCGGTGCCGGATCCATCGGGGACGGTTGTCGAATTTTCGGTTAGCCATGTCTCGGTTACGCTGCTCCCACACCAGCGACGGTCTTGCCAACGCGCAGACGCAGTTGCTCGCCTTCATATGCAATGCCGAACAATGGGATCCGCCCTGCTTTACTCTGGAAACGGCTCGGTTTGCGAACCGCGCGAATGCCGGCGGCTTGCTGACCCACCTCCTGTTTGTCGGGACCCGAAACTGTGATCGTCGTGTTCCCCTCGACTCCCAAGGTGTTGGCTCCGATCGGTTCGATCTCAACCGGATGGGAGTACCCGGCGAGCAATTCCAATCCTTTGCCTTTTTGCGATGCACGGTAACCGGTTCCGTACATGATCAAACGTTTCGAATATCCTTCGCTGACGCCGATGACCATGTTGTTCACAAGGCTGCGAAGCAATCCATGCAACGCTCGCTGTTCGCCGGAATCGTTGGACCGAGTGACGATGACTTCCGAGCCTTCAACCTCGACCTGTATGCCGCGGTGAACTTTCTGGCTCAATTCACCTAGTCTGCCCTTGACGGTAACGACATCCCCATCGACTGTGACGTCGACGCCACTCGGCAGAGTAATCGGGCTTTTTCCAACTCTTGACACTTCAATCTTTTCCGATCGGGTTAGCTTGCGATTCAGTTCACCAGACGTAGAACAGCAACTCACCGCCCACGCCGGATCGCCTGGCCTGGTCAGAAGTCATCACGCCTTTCGACGTGGACAAAAAGGCAACACCGCGACCGCCAAAATATCGTGGAATTTCGTTCTTGCCAACGTATATCCGTCGACCCGGTTTGCTGACGCGTTTCAGCCCCGTGATCACCGACTCTTCGGAGTCGTCGTAGTAACGCAGCGTGACCTCGAAATCGGCTTTCACGCCGTTGCGATTGGTCGTCACATTGCTGATGAAACCTTCATCGCGCATCAACCGCAACAAGGAGCGTTTCACGTTCGAATGCGGGATTGATACCGAATCGTGGTGGGACATGACCGCATTGCGGATACGGGTCAGCATGTCAGATATGGGGTCGGTGACTGGCATTTCAGTTAACTAGGATGTCTGGTTCATCCAAAAGTTGGCTTTTAAAGGCTAGCTTTCCTAATTCCTGGCAAGTTCCCGAGCAACGCTTGCTCCCGGAAAACCACTCGGCACATTCCGAAGAATCGGATGTAGCCGCGTGGACGGCCGGTTGCGAAACATCGATTCCGCTTGCGCACGTGGCTTGAGTTTTTCGGCAATAGATGCAGTCGGCGACGCGCCACCATCTGTTCTTCGAATGAACGTTGAGGATCGTTCGCCAATCGTTTGAGTTCGGCGCGCTGCGCAGCGTATTTCGCTGCGAGTTCCGCGCGCTTTTTCTCTCGTTCGATTATTGCCTTGCGGGCCATATGTTCGGGGTCTCTTATCTTCGTGCCGAACTGATCGGCAATTCGTTGTCTCGGGTTCGAATCAGCGTCTGATCACAAAAGGCATACCCAGAAGTTCGAGTAGCCTGCGACCTTCTTCATCGGTGCGAGCTGTGGTTACGATCACGACCTGCAAGCCTCGCAACCGATCTATTTGATTGTAGTCAATCTCCGGAAACACAACTTGCTCGGTGAGGCCCAAGCTGTAGTTACCGTTACCGTCAAAAGAGTTTCGGCTGGTGCCACGGAAGTCGCGGACGCGGGGCAAAGCAACGTTCACCAAGCGGTCGTAGAACTGCCACATTCTGTGCGAACGCAAAGTCACAGAGGCCCCAACGGGCATACCTTCCCGCAGTTTAAAGTTGGCGATGGACTTCGTGGCGCGATTGACGATCGGTTTCTGGCCAGTTATCGTGGCCAAGTCGTCAGTCGCCGCATCGATGGCGTTCGAGTTGTCGATCGCTTCGCCTAATCCGATGTTCACGACGATTTTGTCGAGGCTCGGAAGCTGAAGCGGATTGGTGTAGCCAAATTCGCGCTCTAGAACCGGCACCACTTCCGAGCGGTAGCGCGAAAGCAATCGGGGCATTGTCATGGTTGCGCTGCCATTGGTTTCAGCCATTGCGCGCTCCTTTGACGGTCCGAACGCGCGTGCCGTCTTCAAGTTCTCGCCATCGAACTCGCCCGACCTCTCCGGTGTCGGCGTCGACCAACACGACATTCGAAAGGTGGATCGAGGCCTCGCCCTCGATTATTCCGGTCTGCATGACGCCGCTTCGTCGGCCCATGTGGCGTTTGACAATGTTGACACCTTCCACGAACACGCGCTGTTTTTTGAGATTGACGGCGATGACTTCGCCGCGCGCGCCTTTGTCCTTGCCGGACACGACGAGGACGCTATCTCCCTTTTTGATTTTGTTAGGCATATCGCTGTTAAAGGACTTCTGGAGCCAAAGAAACGATTCGGTTGAATTCTCGTTCGCGCAGTTCGCGGGCTACGGGCCCGAAGATGCGTGTGCCCCTCGGGTTCCCGTCGTCGGCCACGATCACGCAAGCATTGTCGTCAAACTTGATATACGAACCGTCCGTCCTTCTGTACTCTTTGACGGTTCGCACGATGACTGCACGTACGACTTCGTGCATGCCAACCGTCCCACCAGGCTGGGCGTCTTTGACCGAGCAGGTGATGATGTCGCCCAAACCAGCATAGCGACGGTTACCGGAACCCGTCATGTTTATGCAGAGCACCTCTCGGGCTCCCGAATTGTCCGCAACCCTGAGGCGCGACTCTCGCTGGATCACTGCACTTCTCCAAGTGAAACGTCTTGCTGATCTATCTCGGTAGGCGATTCGCCCGGATCTACGACGTCTACGCGTTCGACTATCCGGCGGAGTCGCCACCGCTTGGTCTTCGACAACGGTCGATGCTCTTCGATAACGACGCGGTCGCCGACGGAAGCTTCATTCAGCTCGTCGTGCGCCACGAATTTCGTAATTCGACGTCGATGACGCTTGTACACGCGGTGTTGTTGAGACCACGAATAAGCAACGACGATCGTCTTGTCGTTTTTGTCGCGTATCACCGTACCGGTGCGTGTCTTGCGTATTCCTGCCATAGATTAGGGGTTCCTCGATCTGCGAAAGTGATCTGAGTGATGTCTGCTACTCCGCATCCTCGCTCAAACCAAGCTGTTGGACGATCTGTCGTTCTCTGATGACTGTGTGGATTCGTGCGATTGTGCGTCGCGTGTCTTTGGGTGCGTTGGAGTTGGTCAACTGGCGCGTGGTCTTTTGGAAGCGCAGGTTCATCAACGCGCGCTCCTGTTCCATGAGTTCGCGCCAGAGCTCGTTGTTGTCTAGTTCTCTTACTTCTGAGATGTGCATGGCTCGATTACCTGATGCCTACAAAATGCTTGGATTAAAGCTCATCCGCCCTCGAAACGATCTTTACCGGGACCGGCAATTTGGCTCCCGCACGGCGCAAGGCTTCACGCGCATCCGATTCCGGAACGTCGGCGATTTCGTACATGATTCGCCCTCGCCTCACGGGCGCTACCCAATGGTCGATCGCGCCCTTGCCGCCGCCCATGCGAGTCTCGGCCGGGCGTGACGAAACCGGTTTGTCTGGGAAGATGCGGATCCATACCTGACCGCCACGCTGGACGTAACCGGTGATGGCCCGTCGACCCGATTCGATCTGCCTCGAGGTGATCCAACTGGCTTCTAGCGCCTTGAGGCCAAAATCGCCGAACGCCAGTTTGCTGCCGCGATTGGCAACGCCGCTCATCGTGCCGCGTTGCTGCTTGCGGAACTTGGTTCTCCTTGGCTGTAACATCGTTCGTGATCCTCAGACGCTCAATCGCGGTCACGCGGAAAAGCGTGCTCTTAACTCCGGTGCCTTTGCGCTCGACCCAAACCTATCGGCGATACTCCGCTCGACGAAAGATCGCGTTGCTGCCTACCGTCGGCGGGCATGTCACCAGTGAAAATCCAAACCTTGATGCCGATGACGCCGAAGGTCGTATGCGCTTCCGATATAGCGAAGTCGATCTTCGCTCGCAGCGTGTGCAACGGTACCCGACCTTCCATCTGTTTGTCGACGCGGGCGATTTCCGCGCCGCCGAGACGTCCGGCTACCACGACTTTGATGCCTTCCGCACCGGAATCCATGGTTCGTTGCATCGCCATACGCACCGCTCGGCGGTACGGGATACGGCGTTCGAGCTGTTCGGCGAGGCTGGCGCCTACCAGTTTGGCGTCAAGTTCTGGAACTTTGATCTCGTTGGCGGATATCCTGACACGTCGCCGCGTCGCGCGTTCGATCACATGCCGCAAACGGTCAATGCGTTGACCGTTCCGACCGATGATTATGCCGGGCCGGCTCGTGTAAACGTTGATGCTCATTTCGCCGCCGCCGCGGTCAATATCGACGCGGGAAATCGCGCCTTCGCCTTGATACTCGTCCGCGACGATTTGACGGATCTTGTAGTCCTCTTGGACCAAGCTCCGGTAACCCTCGGGTTTGCCGGCAAACCAGTTAGAACGCCATTCGGCCGACACGCCGAGGCGGAAACCTATCGGATGTGTTTTTTGTCCCATCTGTTGTCCGATCTTCCGAGGTAGATGTAATCCATCCGCAACTTGTGGCTACTCTTCGTCAACCTCAATTGTGATGTGTGATGTTGGGCGATTGAACGCACCAGCTCGGCCACGGGCCCTGGGGCGAAACCTGCGCATAGTTATTGATTTGTCGGCGATGATGCGTTTGATCACCAACGATTCGCGATCTTGCAAATCGTTGTTCTCAGCGTTGGCTGCAGCGGAGTTCAAGACTTTGTAGATGACTTGTGCGCTCGGCGTTGTCATGAAGCGCAAGTACCCCAGCGCTTCGTCGACATTCATGCCGCGCAACTCGTCCATCACAAGTCGCAACTTGTGGACGGAAACTCCTACATTCTTGGCTCGTGCGATCGCCATCGCTGTTAATCCTCAACGGTTTCCGGAATGAGCGCGGAACACTCGCGTTGCCGCGAATTCGCCTAATCGGTGTCCAACCATGTTCTCGGTTATGAGCACCGGCACAAAGGTCCGACCGTTGTGGACCGCAAACGTCAGTCCCACCATGTCGGGCATGATCGTCGAGGCTCGGGCCCACGTTCTAATCGCGCCGCGTGCGCGTTCTCGGCGCGCTCGTTCAACCTTCTTCATCAATTTGGGGTCCACAAAGGGCCCCTTCTTGACTGATCTGCTCATGATTCGTTATCTCGTTCTAGACTTTGGCAATTGCGCCTACCCGCCATCAGCGTTCGTAACGGCGGCGGCGGATGAATTTGTCTGTCCGCTTGTTCCTGCGAGTCTTGTAACCAAGTGTGGGTTTTCCCCAAGGCGTCTTCGGTTTGGAGAAACCGATGCCTGATCGACCTTCTCCTCCGCCGTGCGGGTGCGCGTCAGGCGCCATCGCGGTCCCGCGAACGCTAGGTCGCTTCCCTCGATGTCGAGAGCGTCCAGCCTTCCCCAGCTTAATGTTCTTGTGGTCCGGGTTAGATACAACGCCGATCGTGGCCCGGCATTCTTGTCGAACCTGTCGCATTTCGCCCGAAGGCAATCTGAGCAGAATGAACGCCCCCTCGTGCGCCATGACCTGAGCACCGGTGCCCGCACCTTTAGCGAGCTGACCGCCGCTTCCGGGCGTCATCTCAATGTTGTGAACCATCGTACCTTGGGGGATGTTCATCAACGGTTTGGCGTTGCCCGGCAAATCAGGGGCGTTTGGTCCCGACTCGACCTTCCGGCCGATGGCTAGACCTTGCGGAGCGACGATGTACGATTTTTGTCCGTCCTCGTAGCGGATCAAAGCGATTCGTGCGCTGCGGTTCGGATCGTATTCAATCGACAGCACCTCGGCCACTCCGTTTCGTGCGCGTTTGAAATCGACCATCCGGTACCGCCGTTTGTGGCCCCCACCACGGCGTCGAACCGTGATCCGGCCTTTGTTGTTGCGGCCGCCCTTCTTAACCATCGGCGCCAACAGCGACTTCTCCGGACGTTTCTTAGTAATGTCCGAAAAATCGTCGACAACGTTGTTGCGACGACCTGGCGATGTGGGTTTGTGTTCCTTCAATGGCATATCGTGAAATCCGTCGGTTATGCGCCTTCGAACAGGACTATGGAGTCACCTGGTGCCAGTGTGACGATGGCGCGTTTGACGTCGGGTCGTTTCTTCTCGCGGAATCCGCGGCGCTTCATCTTGCCGCGCCTGCGGTAGGTGCTGACCGATGTCACGTTGACATCGAAAGCCCATTCGACGGCCCTTGCGATATCGTATTTGTTCGCTTTCATATCCACGTCAAAGACGTAACGACGTTGCTCGTTGAGCATCGTCGATTTTTCCGTGATCACGGGGCGTTGCAGTGTTCGGGCTATCTTCATTACGCCGCCTCCACCGTGTCGTCCCACAAGCTGTCGATCCGCTCAACCGCGCCTCGAGTAGCCACGATGTTTCCGGCCGAAGCCGCGCTAGTGGCGTTCAAACCATCTGCGAAAATCACATCGACCTTTGCGGCGCCTCGTACCGACAAAACAACGTCTTGGTCGTTTGCCTCCACTACCAACAGGGTTCGCCCCCTGAGTTCAAGCGCAGAGACGAGATCGACTACGTGTTTAGTGCGAGGCTCTTCGATTTCAAACTCGTCGAGTATCGTCAACCGCTCCTCGCGGACCTTGTCGCTTAATGCAACCCTCAACGCCTGGCGCCTCATCTTCTTAGGAACCCGCTGGCGATAGCTGCGTCTGTGCGGACCAAAGATGACACCGCCGCCGACCATAGTCGGGGACTTCCGGCTACCCGCTCGAGCACGGCCACTGTGTTTCTGGCCACGCAACTTGCGGGTCGAATACGAGACTTGCCCTCGGGTTTTGGATTCGTGCGTCCCTTGGCGTCGGTTCGCCAACTGAGCAACCACCACCTGCTGCAGGAGCGAGTCGTTTGATGGCGCAGACCAAACGCGTTCGCTGACGTCGACGCTACCGACGACGTCGCCCGATCGATTCTTGACTTCTAAATCCATTTCTCAGACCCGCCTCAACCCTGTTTTTCGATGCGAACCAGGCTGTTGCGCGCGCCCGGGACTGAACCGGTAACCAGTACGTAGTCGTTCCCTACATCGACGCTCGCGACCGAAAGGCCCCTAGTCGTAACGGTTCGAGCGCCCATGTGTCCGGCCATTCGAGTGCCAGGCCAGACCCGTCCCGGGAATGTACCGGCGCCTACTGATCCTGGAGCGCGGTGCCTATCCGATTGCCCGTGAGTTTTAGGTCCGCCCGCGAAACCATGGCGCTTGACACCGCCTTGAAAGCCTTTTCCTTTGGAAGTCGCAGTTACCTTTACCTTGTCACCTGTGTTGAACACGTTGGCGCGAATCTCTTGACCCACTTCATATTCGCCTAGGTCCGCCACCTTAAATTCTTGGAGATGCCTGTAGCTGCCGTTGGAGCGTTCGAAATGCCCTCGCATGGGCATGTTGACCTTGTTCGCGCGCAAGAATCCGATCTGCACCGCCTGATAGCCATCGCGCTGATCAGTCTTGACTTGAGTGACCACGCACGGACCGACCTCAACCATCGTCACAGCACTCGCGCGTCCCGCGTCATCATAGATCGTCGTCATGCCGATTTTGCGACCTAGCAAACCGGGCATCGATTGCGGCGCTTCGGGAACGGCGCTGTCGTCTGCGACAGCTACCTCATCATCCACTTTTTCTTGTTGTTCGGTCGTCATCTCTCGCCGTTCAGATCAAAAAGCCGAGCGTCCTGTTCGGGCCGCCACGGCTTCATTGAATTACTTTTACGCTGACCTCCACTCCGTTCGGGACGTTCAAACGCTGGAGCACGTCCATCGTCTTGGAACTCGGTTCAACGATGTCTACCAATCGCTTGTGCAACCAAAGTTCAAAATGTTCTTGGGAGTCTTTCGTGATATGAGGTGACCGGATGACGGTGAAGCGTCGTCGCCGCGTCGGCATCGGCACGGGACCTGCGATCTGCGCGCCGGTCCTAGTCGCGGCATCGAGAATCTGCTCCGTGGCCTGCTCCAGAAGGGGAGCATCGTAGCCACGCAACATTATGCGCATCTTGCCTGTTGCCATGACCAATCTCGCTTACCTGTCCAAATTCTCAAGAACGTGTTGCGGCATAACGCCGTAATGGTCTAGTTCCATGTTGAAATCGCCGAAGCCAGACGTCAACGACCGCAGATCCGTCGAATAGTTGAACGTCTCAGCCAACGGTACGAATGCCATGACGCTCGCAATACCCGCTTGGCCGGGCTTCGGTTCGGATGTCTCCATCGATTGGATCTTCGCGCGCCGGGAATTCAAATCGCCGATCACCGTGCCGAGCAAGTCGGCCGGCATTACGACTTCCTGTCGCATCACAGGCTCCAGCAGTTGCGGGTTGGCCTTGCGCATCGCCGCCTTGAATGCCAAGGACCCGGCGATTTGGAACGCCATTTCTGACGAGTCAGTGTCGTGCTGAGCGCCATCGGTGAGTACTGCTTTGACGTCGACGACAGGATAACCAGCGATGACTCCTGAAGACGCCGCGTCCCTAAACCCTTTTTCAATCGCGGAATACCACTCCGTGCTTAGCGTGGCGCCGGTAATTTCACTTTCGAACTCGACCCCACTGCCGCGCGGTAATGGCTCGATCCTTAAAGTGCATACACCGTATTGCCCGCGTCCGCCGGTTTGGCGCACGAATCGGCCTTCGGCTTCCGCCACCGAGGATACGGTTTCTCGGTATGCCACCCTCGGTCGGCCTCTCTTACAACTGACGTCGTATTCGAGCTTCATCCGGTCAAGAATGATTTCGAGGTGCAACTCACCCATGCCGGATAGCAGAAGTTGGCCACTTTCGTCATCGGTCGAAAGGATCAGGGTCGGGTCCTCGTCGACCAGCTTCATGAGGGTCGATGTGAGTCTGTCTTTGTCTTGGCGGCTCTCAGGTTCAAGCGAGACGGACAATACCGGTTCAGGGAATTCGATCTGCGCCATCGCCACTGGAGCGTTTACGGCGCAGAGGGTGTGCCCTGTTTTAGTTGACTTGAGACCGATGGCGGCGACGATTTCGCCGGCTCCGACTTCGTCGACGGGTTCTCGTACGTCGGCCCTCATTCTCAGCAATCGGCCGATCCGTTCGCGCCCGCGGATCGAGGGGTTGTAAACGGACATTCCGCGCTTCAATACGCCGGAATAGACACGGATGAAGATCAGCCTTCCCGCGTGCTCATCCGAAATTACTTTGAACGCCAGAGCGCTTAGCGGCTCATCGTTGCGCGGGTATCGCTCAAGCTCCTTGTCCGGGTGGAGCGGTTCGAAACCGACTGCCGGTGGGAGGTCTAGCGGTGAAGGCAGATAATCCAATACTGCGTCGAGCAGCTGATGGGTCCCGCGGTGGCGTAGGGCTGCGCCTGCCATCACAGGGAAGACGTTCAAGTCGATCGTGGCCTTGCGGATGGACGCCTTCAATGTTTCGGCGGTGACGTCCTCGCCCATCAGATAGGTCTCGGCCAACTCGTCGTCAAATTCCGCGACTTTAGCGATTAGTTCTTCACGGGCGGCGTTGGCTCGGTCGACGTAGTCCGCAGGTATTTCGCCTTTACGAGGCTCTAAACGCCCACCGCGCTCAATCTCCGCTACCGGGTCGGTCCACGGGTAGTAGCAAGCGACCATGTCGACGAGATCCACAACGCCTTCGAAATCGGCTTCTTGGCCGATCGGGATTTGGATCGGAACCGCATTCGCGTACAAGCGGTTGGTCAATGTCGATACGGCGTATTCGAAATCCGCACCGATACGATCCATCTTGTTCACGAAAACGATTCGAGGAACTCGGTGCTTGTCAGCCTGTCGCCAAACTGTCAGTGATTGAGCTTGAACACCGGCGACCGAGTCCAGCACCACAGTCACGCCGTCAAGCACGCGTAAGCTGCGTTCGACTTCTGCCGTGAAGTCGACGTGTCCTGGGGTATCGATGATGTTGATCTGGTGATCGCGCCACGACACGTTTTGCGCCGCGGCAGTGATCGTGATGCCACGTTCCCGCTCTTGCGGCATGTAATCGAGCAAAGCCGTACCATCGTCGACGCGGCCGATCTTGTACGTCTCGCCCGTAAAGTAAAGGACGCTCTCGCTGACGGTCGTCTTTCCGGCATCGACGTGCGCGATGAAACCGGTGTTTCGCAACTTGCTGAGATCGCCCGCGCCCATCGGCGCTCCGGCGTCGGAAGCAGTTGGTTTTTTCGATTTCGTTGTCATTGCCTCACAAGCTAAGAGTTCAACGTCGGCGGTTCGTGTTCGACCCGCGTTGCGGCTCCTATAAATCGCGTCGTTGATTTGTGTCCTGTTTCCTATCGATGCCGCGCCAGAAAATCATCTGACAAGCACGGTTTGGGGTTACCACCTGAAATGGGCGTATGCCCGGTTAGCCTCTGCCATCCGTTGCAACTCATCCTTCCTCCTCACAGCCGCGCCCGTGTTGTTGGCCGCATCCAAAAGTTCGGTGAACAGCTTTCGCGCGATCGGCTGGCCTTTGCGTGAACGGGCTGCGCTTACCACCCAGCGCTGCGCCAAAGCCTCACGTCTCTCGGGGCGAACCTCGTTTGGTACCTGGTACGTGGCGCCGCCGACTCGCCTTGGCCGCACCTCCAAAAGGGGCGTGGCGTTGGACATCGCCTGTTGAAACGCTTCGAGAGCGTTCATGTTAAGGCGTTGGGCGAGCATATCGAGAGCGTCGTAAACGTTCCGACGTGCGGTATTTTTCTTTCCGCCGATCATGACTCGGTTGATGAACCGCGCGAGTTCCTCACTCCCGAATCGGGGATCGGGTTGGGTCACCCGCCTTTCGGCTCTACGTCTTCTTGCCATATCTAGTTCGTGTGTTTGGTGCCGCGCACGCGACGCGTGTCGATTTGGATGGTGTGTGGAAATTTCGTGTTTCGGTGCGAATTCCGGGCATTCCCGAAAACGTCACACTAAAGCAGCACTTCGGGATTGGAGCCTCAACTCTTCGATTAGCCCTACGGATTTCGACGGAAACGGGGCGTTGGCGAGTCGAGCCTGCGCGTTTTTCTACGAATCCAGCAACAAATTATATACCCACCACTCCGTTCAAACTCCTCTTGGAGTCCCGTATTTGCTGCGACCTCGACGACGCCCTTCGACGCCTTCGGTGTCCTTGGTTCCGCGTATGACGTGGTAACGGACGCCGGGCAGATCACGTACTCTTCCGCCCCTTATCAATACCACCGAGTGCTCTTGCAGATTGTGCCCTTCACCGGGAATGTACGCCGTGACTTCCACGTTGTTCGAGAGGCGGACGCGCGCTACTTTTCGAAGCGCGGAATTCGGCTTTTTGGGCGTAACTGTCCTGACCTGCAGGCAGACACCGGCCTTCTGGGGCGCGCCTTTCTGGAGTTCTCGAGTCCTGCCCGTGAACGAATTTCGTATCGCCCGCAACGCCGGCGTCTTCGGCTTTTTGCGGGTCCGCTTGCGCGGGTTTCTTACAAGCTGGTTTAGCGTGGGCAACCCAATCTCCGTTTTTCGAGCGGGCGACAAGGTTGTGGTTTCCCAGTTCGCGCGTCAAAACGAACCGCCGCCATGTCGTAACCGCTAACCGATAAATCATACATTTTCAGAATTGCATCGTCAACTAAACCACGCTCCACTTTTGCGACGAAATACGACTTTCGATTCGGCTGTAATATCCTGAATCTATTGCCTTGCCGCGGTCGCGCGCCGTGCTCAACCGACATCCACCGAACTCTCCTGCTGACTGCTGATCGAATCAACCTTTTCTAGCAGTTCGAAATTGGCATGACTGCCTTGATCTTGTACGGGTTCAACGACCCACACGCAATCGCACTCGTCGAGGAGCTCCGTTTCCAAGACCGGAGTTTGGAACTTTTTCACTCCGAACCGGGTTTGGACGACGAATTGCGGGTCGCGAAACGCGACGAGATCGCGTTGGTTTGGTGCTTGGGTTCTTCTCTGGCATTTCCAGTGGCGGTATCTAACGAGATCGCGTCGCGTGGCAAGCCAGTCGTGGCGATCGCGGATGAATCATTGGCTGAAATGTTTGATTTCAACTCCGGGTTCATCGAGCTGTGCTTCAACTACCCGAACGTGAACGAACTCAAGGCGCGCATTCGTACGGTCAAAGCACGTTCCACGATTCATTCCGAGCCCGTCATCGTGCATGGCGATTTGACGATCGACGTCAACAGCTTCGAGGTAACCCTTGGAGAGCGGAGCATCGAACTCACATACAAGGAGTACGAACTACTCAAACTTTTCGCTTCAAACCCGGGACGGGTGTTCCGGCGCGAAGACATCTTGAATCGGATTTGGGGCGACGATTACATCGGTGGGACGCGAACCGTTGATGTGCATGTTCGAAGGTTGCGCAGCAAGTTGGACGATGTAAGCCACAGCGTCATCGAAACGATGTGGCGGGTCGGCTACCGATTCAGCACACCTGACGTGCATGCAAAGTCGAAGAACGGCGGGATCAGGGAACCGGTTTCGGTGGGGTAGCTATTCTGGTAAAATTTCTGCTTTCGGATCGACCTTTCCAGGACCGCGCGTAGCGCGTCCTAAAACAAGAACATCCAACCGGGTCAACGCCTTCGTGCCCCACAGCGGTCCCGACACAACAATCCGTTCCCGGATCTCAGACAATGGTCCAAATCACGTCAAACGAAGCGACACCTGCGGATTCGTCACCTGACGACGAAGCCAAAGAGTTCGTGCTTCGGTCGGCGAACCAACAGGACGTACGTTTCGTCAGGCTCTGGTTCACTGACATCGTCGGAACCGTGAAAGGATTCGCGATCACCATCGACGAGCTGGAGC
>CAYRHG010000023.1:0-8053 GCA_964424025.1 uncultured Dehalococcoidales bacterium
GCCCGATACCGCTCCATCGCCTCCAAGCTAACCTCAACCCCCAGCCCCGGCTTGCCCGACACCTTCACGTACTGCCCGTGAAAGTCGATCGGCTCCTCCAGCATCATCTGGTACATCGGTATGAACGAAATCGCATGTTCCAACCGGTAGAAGTTGACGGTTGACATGCACACATGCGCCCCGGCGACTATCTGTATCGACCCCATCGCGTTGTGCGGACTTATCGGAATGTAGTACGCCTCGGCCATCGACGCGATCTTCCTGATCTCGCTGATGCCGCCGGTCCAAACGATGTCCGGCATGATGTAGTTCGCCAAGTTTCGACGGAATATCGGCAGGAAGTCCCATCGCGTGTAGAGCCGCTCGCCGACGCAGATGTTCGGCACAGTGTTCCGACGCACCGTCTCTAAAGCATCGAAGCTCTCCTGCGGCAACGGCTCCTCGAACCACTCGATGTTCGACTGCTCGTGCAACGTGTTCGCCAGCCGGATCGCCGTCGGCACGTTGAAGTTGCCGTGCGCGTCGATCAGAATCTCCGGCTTCGGGCCCGCCGCTTCACGCACCGCTCGCACGATGTCGTATCCAAGCTGCTCACCCGCATGAGATATCGTTCCGTCCGTGAATTTCGTGTGAACCGGCACCATCTCGTTGAAAGGGTCAAGCTTCATCGCCTCGTGACCATCCGCGACGACCTTCTTCGCCGCTTGGAAGTAGTCCTCGGGCGTCGTCGCGCCCGTGAACCAACCATTCGCGTACAACCGCACCTCATCCCGAAACTTCCCGCCCAGCAACTCATACACCGGCACGCCCAACGTCTTACCCTTGATGTCCCACAACGCGATGTCGATCCCGCTGATCGCCGTCGACGCGAAACCACGCGAACTCATATACGTATATCGGCGGAACAATCGCTGCCAAAGCGGTTCGATATTCGTCGGATCCTCACCGATCAACACCTCCTTCATCGCCAACACCGCTCGCGCCGTCAAGAAACTGCCGCCGCCCGGGTAGTTCGTGCTCTCGCCCCAGCCATGAATACCCTCGTCTGTATCGATCCGCACAAACGTCCATTGACGCTCATTCGGCCCGCCATAACCGTGCCCCGGAGGCGTCACCACATAAGCATTGACATCAGTGATCTTCATCTCGCAACTCCTGCGTCCATGTTATTGATACTCCTAGCGACGATCACCTTCCTAATGCTTGAAAATCCGTCACATCCTAGTTCATGACCGCGACTAACTCTTTCGCCAAACCAGTTTTGCGCAAACCTTGTTGACTGCTAAAGTCTCCAGATCGCGCGCCTTGTCGCCGCAAGGCATCGATAGTTTGAAATCGATCTACGCAACTTAATAATGGCATCAGAAGAGCGCTTCGAACTACAATCTGAGCTGATCGAACGAGGCGTGGTCTGGCAGGTCACCGCGTTCGCTATCGTCGGCGTAACCGCCACGTCAGCACTTGCAATATACTCCGAAACAGACGCTTTAACATTCCGATTCTTCGAAGTTGCGACCACAAAACTCAACTGGGCTTTCGTCCCCGCCGTCGCTTTCATAATCGATTGGAGCAGAAAAATGTTCGAGAGAAGATCCGACATTCGCGCAGCCGCCAGGAGAGAAGCCGTCGAAAAAGCACGGAAAGAGGGGCTGGCAGAAGGACGAATCGCTGGTCGCGAGGAAGGTGAACGCAGAGCGGAGGATCGGTTACGCTCCAGGCTCGATAAATTCGGCATCGAAATTCCACGAGAATTCGCCGACCAGATTTTCAACCACAAGAACGGCCAAGACTCTTGAATCGCCCTTTTAATCTCACGTGGCGTCACAAATTGGAAATCCTCTTCGATGGCATGTTTGATGGCCGCGTCTGTAAGACTAACGCCGAGATCCGCGATTCCGTCCATCGCAAAATTCGCGAAATTCAAATCCGTGAATCCGGACGACAAGAGACAGAAAGAATCCTGAAAACCCTAAAAGCCCACGGCATTGTTTTACCACCCGAATTGGTCGAAAAAATCCGCCGCGACGCAACCAAATGAAGCTCCAATTCGATTCTCCCTAAAATCCCTCAGATCCCAGTTCAATTGGTCGGCTTAACCGCAAACAACGAAGCCACCGCGGCCAAGATCCCCACGACGCCCGCGCCGAAGAAAAACGGCAAATAACTCGCTCCGCCCACGAAGTCGAAGATCAGCCCCGGGATCATCACCCCCACGGCCTGCCCCAACGTCGTAAACGGCTCCGTAATCCCGCGGATCGTGCCCAACGCCGGACGTCCGAAATAGTCTGCATACGCCACCGGCGGCACGACCAACATCCCTCCGAGGCCGAATCCGAAGAGCGCCGAGAACGCCAACGCCTCAACTGTCGTGTCCGTGAGCGTAAACAGAAACGCTCCGATCGCCAAGTTGAAGGCTACCGCCGCCATCACAAACCGCGCCGGTACCCGCTCGACGATCCGTCCCCAAAACAAGCTGCTAATCCCGAGAAATATCGCGTTCAAACTGATGCTGACACCCGCGGTAACGGCACCCAATCCCTGATCCTGGAAAAACGCCGCCGC
The DNA here is from genome assembly GCA_964424025.1 of uncultured Dehalococcoidales bacterium. Taxonomy (GTDB): domain Bacteria; phylum Chloroflexota; class Dehalococcoidia; order Lucifugimonadales; family Lucifugimonadaceae; genus Bin127. The sequence continues at coordinate 2,563 of CAYRHG010000023.1, forward strand.
ATGCGTGTTCGATCCAGCGTGCATGAAAAACATCATCCCCGTCGCCAGAGCCAGTAACCACAACGCAGGCGTCCGCATCGCATCACTTGATGTCCAGTTAGGCTCTTCCGAAGACGAATTGCTTGCATCGCCTTCGATCTCCGCTTCCGCTATCTCTTCAACATCATCACCATCAGGCCGCAACCCCAAATCCTCCGGCTGTTCCGCGATCAACAACGCCACTGGCAACAGCGCCACCACAAACACAACCACGCTCAATACGAACCAAGCGTCCCGCCAACCGCTCTGAGCTATCACTATCGATGCGATCAGCGGAAACAGCACCATACCCGCCGAGTGCGACAACCCCAATATGCCGTTCGTTCGACCGCGCATCCGAACGAACCACCGCGAGACAACGACAGATGTCCCGATCTGCACCGGACTCGCGAATATCACCCGCCCAGTCCCATACGCGATGTAAAACACCCACGGAATCGTCACCCCCATCACCTTCAGACTCACATCCGACCAAGCCAGTGCGAATGTCGATATGCACAACACCACAATGCTCGCCGTCAACACCGAACGCGCACCATAACGGTCGATCATCCGACCAATCACCGGCGACGTGAAAGTAGCTGCCAAACCGCCAACTGCAGCCGCGCCCGCAATCAACGTCCGACTCCAACCCAACTCCTCAGACAGCGGATATATAAAGACCGAAATCGTCAGACTAGCCGCCGCATTCCGCGCGAAATTAGCCGTCCCAGCCGCACCAAGAATCCACCAACCGTAAAAGAACGGACTACGATCTGCCAGCCTCTGCCGCATCAAAACGAGACCATTACAAAACCACCGTCATCCCGGCGAAAGCCGGGATCCAGAGGGGAAGGGACGGATGCCATCCTGCCCCTTTCGCAGGTCGAAAGGGGCGCGAGCAAACGAAGTGACGCGAGCGGGGTATGCCCGGGGAGAGGACGGGCGGTGCAATCTAAGCCCATCAACAAAATCAGCGTAATCAGCGGTTCAGCAAGGCGGCGAATCCGGATGCAGATACTCCGCAATCGCATCCATGCTCACATCAACACCCAAACCCGGCTTGCCCGAAACCTTCACGTACTGACCATGAAAATCGATCGGCTCCTCAAGCATTGCGTTGTAAGCGGGTTTCGAAGCGATCGAGTGCTCCAACCGGTAGAAGTTCACCGTAGACATCGCAACATGCGCCCCAGCCACGACCTGCAACGACCCCATCGCATTGTGCGGACTTATCGGAATGTAATACGCTTCCGCCATCGTCGCAATCTTCCGAATCTCGCTGATACCGCCCGTCCACACAATGTCCGGCATTATGTAGTCCGCAAGATTCTTGTGGAACACCGGCAAGAAGTCCCATCGAGTGAACAACCGTTCACCGACGCATATATTCGGCTCGGTGTGCGCCCGAATCGTCTCCAAACCGGCGAAACCCTCCGGCGGCAACGGCTCCTCGAACCACTCGATACGACTCTGCTCGTAGAGGTTGTTCGCGATCCGTATCGCCACCGGCACGTTGTAGTGCCCGTGCGCATCGATCAAAATGTCGAAATTCGGCCCCACAGCCTCTCGCGTCGCCCGAACGATGTCGTAACCGAACTGCTCACCCTCCTGCGATATCTGACCCGTCTGATACGCCGTGTGATACGGACGCATCTCCAAGAACGGGTCCAGCTTCAACGCCTCATGACCCGCCTCCTTAACCCTCTTCGCCGCCTCGCCATACTCCTCCGGAGTTGTACACCCTGCAAAATACCCATTCGCATATAACCGCACCTCGTCCCTGAAACTCCCGCCCAGCAAATCGTAGATCGGTTTGCCCAGCGCCTTGCCCTTTATGTCCCACAACGCGATATCGATCCCGCTGATCGCCGAAGTCGGCAGACCGCGCGATCCCATATACGTGTACCGACGATACAGCTTGTGCCAAAGCGGCTCGATGTTCGCAGGATCCTCACCGACCAACGCCTCCTTCATCGCCAACACCGCCTGCGCCGTCAAAAAACTCCCGTAACGAGGACTGTTCGTAGCCTCGCCCCAACCCGAAATCCCCTCATCCGTATCGATCCGCACAAACGTCCACTGCCGATCCATCGTGCTACCCCAAAACGGCCCCTGCGGCTCAACGACCCAAGCCTTGACATCCGTAATCTTCATGCGATCCGATCCTCCGAACTCAACGCCTAAACACTAAACGAGGCGCGCAATGAGTTTACAACCTCCTGCGTCATTCCCACGTACATCTCCGTCATTCCGGCGAAAGCCGGCCGCTTGCGGGACGGAACGTCCATCCAGAGGGGTGGTGGGCGGTCCGACGACAAAAGGGGATCACACACCACTGCAACTCAGATCACAGCCCATCTGCGCAATCAGCGTAATCTGCGGTTCAGACAATCACCCCAACCCAACTTCATACAACCTCTCATAACGCGTCGGCCGGTTGTGATGCAAATGACTCCGCATCAGAACCATGCTCGATACCGGCACTCCCACATCATCACCTTCGCCCGAAGGCCTCGCCTCCAACCACCTCTGCCCAATCGCAGCCAACACCCGCTTCTGCGTCCCGCTCCGAACGCGCCCAACCGTCACATGCGGCGCAAACTCACGACGCTCCTCCGGAAACCCGCACCTCACCATCGCGCCCTCCAGCCGCGTTGCCAAACTCGACATCCGACGCAGATCACCCTCCAACCCAGTCCATAACACCCGCGGCGTACGCTCACCCGGAAAGCACCCGTTCACACCCAACTCCAACCGCAAACTCGACGACTCCGCCGCAACCTCATCCAGCTCCTCTTTCAACAACGGCAAATCATCCTGATGCACATCACCCAAAAACTTCAGCGTGATGTGCATATTCTCCGGCGCCGTCCACCGCACCGCATCGTACGCAACCGCACCCCGTGACGGCCTCCGACGTTGCCGACCCTCATAAGACTCCGCACGCATCGAACGCGCCATCCCATCCAACACCCGAATCGCCCGCCTCGGCAACTCAACAGCCACAAACAACCGCCACCAATCCCGCGCCTGATCTACCTCCTCCTCCTCACTCACTCCACCTGGCAACAAAACCGGCTCAACCTCCCGTCGAGTAGCCCCACGACTACGACGCGGACGATCATCAATCCTGTCGGCCCTCCGTTGCATCCAGTAATCATAGCCCCCACACCCCAAATCAATCCTGTCCATTCTGTCCATCCATGCAAATTACCATCTTCAACATGCTCACTACATCCCCCGCAATCTGGTGGTCACCAACCACCCTCGAATTCCAAGAAATCCACGCCCGAGGCGGCACCGACTGGACCACCATCAACCTCGTCGACGCCGACGGCATCGCCGGCCAAGGCGAGATCACATCAACCCAGCTCTCCGGCTCCGTCACCGCCATCACCGCACGACTCGCCAACCGGCTACGCGGACAGCGCATCGCATCGGACGACCACGTCATGCAACTCCTCGGCGTCACCCCCGAAGCCTGCGAAGAAGACCAAAAACTCGCCACCGCCGTCTCCGCCCTCCGCTGCGCCGTCGCCGATGCGCTGGCCCAACGCGCACAACTCCCACTTGCCCGATACCTCCGACTAACCCGCGACCACGAAGGCGACCTCCCAGACCGCGTCCAGCTCTACGGCAACATCAACCGCTCTCTCCTACCCGACGACCAAGGCCCCGTAGACCGCGGCCCCGACGACTTCGCCGAAATGGCCGTCGAAGCTGTCAACAACGGCTTCACCACCATCAAGTGCGCCCCGTTCGACGAGTGCCGAGCACCATTCGACTCCACCGGCCTCCCACACTGCGCCGAAGCCGGACTCGAACGCGTCCAGACAATCCGCGAAGCCGTCGGACCCGACATCACCATCTTCGTCGACTGCCACTCCCGCTTCGACCTCGACTCCGCTCTCGCACTCGAACCCGAACTCCGCGCCGCAGGAGGGCAATGGTTCGAAGAACCCGTAGACCCAGTCGAAAACTCCGACGACCTCCGAACCATCCACGAACATTCCATCCTCCCCATCGCCGGCGGCGAACACGCATACGGTGTCAACCTCTTCAAACGACTAGTCGAAGAAGACGTCCTCGACATCGTCATGCCCGACGTCAAATTCTGCGGCGGACCCGTCGAAGCTTACCGAATAGGCACCGAACTCGAACCCGGCTACCCCGGCTCCGTCTCCATGCACTGCCCATCCGGACCCCGCTCCCTCCTAGCCAGCGCACACGCAACCGCCGCCTTCGAAAACACCCTCCCACTAGAACACGCCGTCTACGAAGTCGACTGGCGACACGAACTCCTCGAACCCTTCGAACGCGTAGAAAACGGACACCTAATCATCCCCGAAGGCCCCGGCCTAGCCGCCCGAGTAGACCCCGTAGCCGTAGCCTTCCGCGGCAAATCCTGGACCGAATAAACCGATTTCGCCGCCGGTTATCCCCTCTCCCTTGATGGGAGAGGGTTAGGGTGAGGGTGAAATGGAGGCCAAGGGGACGGGCAGTCCCATCCCACCACTAAAATCAACGTCACCAACGGTCCAACCATGCTAGCCTCCGACATCCTCCCACCCCGCACCGTATCCTCCCGCGGCATGAAACGAATGCTAGACCGCCTAGAAACCGACTCCCCCGGAAACTACATCTTCAAACTGACACCCTCCCCTTCGCGAAGCGCAAGGGGACGCGAGCAAGCGAAGCGAAGCTCGCAGGGGATGCCCGGGGATGGGCGCGGGAACGGCCAATCACAGCCCATCAACAAAATCAGCGTAATCAGCGGTTCAGACTTCCCCTACCTCCCCAAATCCGCTTTGAACTCCCCCACCGGATTGGCATTCTTATACACCAAAACTCCCGACACATCCTACCAACCCCGACTAGCCATCGCACCACCATTCCCAATCAAATCCGAGACCGAAACCACCGACCGCGAAACCCTCCTCCAATCCATCGACCCACCCTTCCACGTCGCCATAATCCTCATCCGCTACGGCTACGTAGCCATCGCCATCGCCCACGACGAGACCATCGTCACAACCAAGACCGACACCCGCTGGGTACCAAACCGACACCGCGCCGGAGGCCAATCCGCCAACCGCTTCAAACGCTCCCGAGAAAAATGGGCCCGCGAGTTCTTCGACAAATCCGCACACCTCGCCACCGAACGCTTCACCGCCTACCCCCACCACATCGACCACCTAATCTTCGGCGGCGACCAACACGTCATCAACCAATTCCTCCAACGAGCCAACCTCCCCAACAACCTCTCCCACCGCATCCTAACCCGCCGCCTAAACACCCTCCGCCCCAACCGCAACGCCCTAAAAGACGCCACCCGCCAAACCTGGTCCAGCACCATCTACGAACTAGCAGAGTAACCGTCGACCACTGCCAAAAATCCCCTCTCCCCTCCGTGGGAGAGGGCGAGGGTGAGGGGGACCGGGGCGGAAGGAGGGCGGCCGTCACCAACCAA
>CAYRHG010000024.1:0-7553 GCA_964424025.1 uncultured Dehalococcoidales bacterium
CGATGGTCTGACTGATTGGTGCCACCACCGCGGAAGCGCATCTCGAAGTTCATCGTTACCACCACGTCCGGTTTGTGCCGCCTAATCGCTTCGGCGATGTCGCGTCTCAGGGGCAAGCCGTACTCCACCATTCCATCTGGATAGTCGAGAAACTCTACAGTGTCCACACCGACCACCTTCGCGCTGTCGATCTCCTCCTGAGTACGCACTCTCCGAGTTTCGTCCGGATGCATCGCGTCGATACCCGCCTCGCCTCTCGTCGCCAATAGATACGTGAACTCCTTGCCCTCCGAAGTCCACTTCGCGATCGCGCTGGCAACCCCGTACTCCAGATCGTCGGGATGCGCGACTACAGCCAATCCCCGTTTCCAATCCTCGTCCAGCGGTTCGTATCTCTGTTCAGTCATGCAGCAGAGCCTCTCTAAACTTGCTTCTTCAAATCAGACTTACGAAAAAAGTGTAACGAGAGAACTCCTCGCTTCCTCTCTTTGCCCTCGTCATTACAGCGGGGAGTGCACCGCACCCCGATAACACGCCACCGCCTCGTGCTTTACTCGCTAACTCGCCAGCAACCACTTCGTCAGCGGTCCAACTTCGCGTTGTCGGGAAGCCATGTTGACATCGAGTCGTTCGAGGTGCTGTTCCAGCGTCAGTTGTGCGGTGGGCACACTGTTGGCTTCGAAGAACTGCTTGATGTCAGCCGCCTGTTCCGGTTTCGACAACGCTTGAACGCCGCTGACCATCCTGACGATGCTGTTGTCGGGGTACATCTCGAGCATCTCGTCCCAATGTGACTTGATGAACTGCCATGCCGCGAAACCGTGATGGCGGTTGAACATCGCGCCGCCGGCCAGATAAGGTGCGTCTTGCGACCGAACTTCGCCGTTCAGGCACATTGCAAGTGTGTTCTGGAACTCGCCTTCGCCCGGGAAAGACGCGAGCGATGTCATGTAACGCCGTTCTTCCTGAGGTGTAGCAGGATCCTTGAAGCGACCTAGAAACGCTTCATAGTCGTTTGCCGATCCGACGATTGCGACGGCACTTGCTGACGCTGCGGCTAAGTTGGGTTCGATTGCATCGCCAGCCAGATAACGGTCGTGCAGATTACGCAAACGTGCCATCGCATCTTCGTCTCTCGCCGTGATTCCCAGTGAACGGCAAAGCAAACCACGCAGTTCCAAGTCGCGGGGCGAATCACCGTCGCGGGGTGCCCAGCCCAACCGTGATAAACCTCCGTTGTAGAGCGTTCCGAGGCGCGCACGCATCCGACTCCTCGCCGCTTCGTCATCGAGGATGCGTTCCAAACTCGCCAAATTGCGCGTCAACAGGGTCCACACGTCAAGATCGTCTTCATCCGAGTACCCTTCGGCGAGGTTCAGATAATCGATTGCGGATGAACTCCCTGCCGCCATCGCCGACCACTGATCGTCTGCGAGGCTGTATCGTTCGATCGCCTCCATCTCACTCATCGCGTCCCGCAGCGAGGTCATTAAGTCGGGCGAGTAACTGACCCTGTAAAAACCGTTGCTGCCGCCGTTCGCATTCACCCACCTAGCGTTAGCCAATTCAGCGACTTCAACGTCGTCCTCCGTCATCAGCATCTTCATGCTTCCGGTATTGCCATCGGAATCGGCGTACCTGATGCCCATCGGTATCGGCCAGACAGTCTCATCGGCTTCATCGGGCGCTTTGTAGAAGAACCGCTTCTGGGTCAGGATCGTCTTGTCGCAGCCGTCGCACTGCTTGACGTTCACCAACGGATAGCCGCGCTGGTAGATCCAAGCGTCCATCGTGCTACGAACCGGCTCGCCCGTAACCTCTTCGAGCGCGTCCCACAGATCGGAAGTCTCGGTGTTGGCGTATTCGTGCTTTTTGAGGTAGTGCCGAATGCCGTCACGGAAGCGATCCGCGCCCAGGTGCTGCTCCAGCATCCGCAACACCGAACCGCCCTTTTCGTACGTCAGCAGGTCGAACATCCCATCCGCGTCGGCGGGAGACTTCACTTCGTACTCGATCGGTCGCGTCTTCTGCAACGAGTCGACATCGAACGCGGCGGAGCGTTCTAAGCTGAACTGATCCCAGCGTCGCCATTCGGGATTGAACTCATCGGTGCACATCGCGGCCATGAACGTGGCGAATGCCTCGTTGAGCCAGATGCCGTTCCACCACTCCATCGTCACAAGGTCCCCGAACCACATGTGGGCGAGCTCGTGTGCGATCACATCGGCGATCCTGAGTAGCTCAGGTTGCGTAGCGCGCTCCGTGTCGACGAGCAGGATCACCTCACGGAAGGTGACACAACCGAGGTTTTCCATCGCGCCAAACGCGAAGTCTGGCACCGCGACAAGGTCGAGTTTCTCGCCCGGATACGGGATGCCGTAGTAATCGGTGAAATATTTCAGAGAGAATGCACCCGATTCGAGCGCGAACGACGTGAGATGTCCTTTACCCATCGGGTGAATGATCCGCAACGGCACACCATCGACATCAACTGGATCAGTCGCTTCGAAGGGGCCCACGATGAATGCCACCAGATAAGTCGACATTTTGATCGTCGTGCCGAACTTGACGGTTCGCTCGGTGCCATCATCAGAAACCATCTCTGAGATGATCGGGCCGTTCGACGCCGCGAAAAGGTCGACCGGCACTGTCAATGCGACCTCAAACGAGGCCTTCATCGCCGGCTCGTCGAAACACGGGAATGCTTGCCGAGCATCCGTACTCTCGAACTGGGTTGTTGCGATCTTGCGCTCTTCACCAGACTCGTCGGCGAAAGTGGAGATGTAGAAGCCGGCGAGCTTGCGATTGAGGATGCCGTCGAAATCGATGGCGAGAGAATACGAACCTTGCGATGCCTCACTCGCCAAATGCAACGTCACCCGTTCCAACTCTTCGTCGTAGGTGAACTCGGAAACCTCAATCACCCCAGAATCGCCGACCACCCGAGCCGATTTCAGTTCGATCTCTTTTGCGTTAAGGACGATATGAGATGTAGTCTCAGCAGCCTCAATCGAGATTTCAACGCTGCCAGTGAAGGTCTCGGAATCGAGGTCCGGAGTCAGGTGCAGGTTGTAGTGGCTCGGGGTTACCGAGGTTGGGAGGCGGTAGGGGTTGGTTTCGGTAGAAGTGGAAACGATGTCGGACATGCGGGTTCCTGGATTTCGCGATTCAGACGGCGCGCTCGTCGCGCGGCACAATATTTGAATCTAACAACTGGCTCGGGAGAGCGTCCACGGATCCGTTTCGCCATTTCGGAATCGGCAACTGTTCATGTCAGATAGGATGAAACGCATGTAATGAAGCTCAGACTTAAGATTCAGTTAGAGAGGTACGTTTTATGGGTCTCACCCATGTAACCGCAACGGTCCGCAACCCCGCACATCCCGAAAAGAAGTGGGAGGGATTGTTCCTAGTCGACACGGGCGCGACCGACTGTCTGGTGCCGCGGCAACATTTGGAGGAGATTGGCTTGCAACCGAAAGGCGAGCGAATATACGGGTTGGCCGACGGCAGCGAACATCGCATGTCGATCACGACTGGTGATGTTGAATTCATGGGCGAGGTCGTCGGCGCGACGATCGTGATGGGAGATGAGGAATCCGAGCCGTTGTTGGGTGTTACTGCGTTGGAGTCCGTTGGAATTGAGGTCGATCCGCGAAATCAGGAGTTGCGCAGGATGCCGTTTGTGCGGTTGAGGTAGGGGTTACTAGTCCGGATGATCCATCGATCCGGGCGCCCAGAATTTGCGCGTATCATGGCGCAGCAGATCGAGTCGTCGCAAACAATGCATGGCGATCTCGGACCGTAAAACGATCGCATGTATGTTGTAAGTCGGGTATACGTCGCATACATCTTGAGCCGAATATCTCTAGATCTACCGCGTCACTCCAACGAATTGGGATGTTCGAATGAGTGTCGAAAACCCGCACCAGCTTGACAGAGAAGTTGAGCTAAGCGAAAACCCCTCCGAAAGGGACGCGTTTGGAACCATTCTCCAATGGTTCACGAGGTGCAGTGGGATTCCCTCGAGGATGTCATTTCTTGTGCTGACCGTAGTCTCAGTGTTTGCCATCGGTTTGATCAATGTTTTTCAACCAGTGGGACACGTGGCAGACGCTCAAACAGCTGGCTCATCCTCAAGCACGTCGTTCGCCCGCAGCTACACCGAAGACTTCGACTCCAAGTACGCCACTGGCAACGACTACCCGGGCTGGATCTGGTCTGACGGCACAGTTGTGTGGGTTAATGGCGATGCCTGGGTATCTGCGTACGACATGCCGTTAGAGATCGCTGCGGACAGCAGGTTGGTTGATCTGCTGACGCAGTTGGTCGGCGCGTACGCGCCGATCCTCCGCATGCATCCAAGTGAGACGGAATTTCCAACCGCTGTTGAGGTGATGATCGAAAATGCCGGAATCAAGAACGCGGATGGCGAAGACGTCAGGAACTACAACGTCCCTGCTCTGGATGATTACCAACGATTCATCGACAGCGAGGACCACTATTTCGATTTGCCGGCGGCCGCACCATACTGGCTGGATGATCGAACCTATACCGAATACAACGCGGCCTCCGACGCATTAAATCATCACGGTTATTCAACGCCTAGGGTTTACGCACGCGCGATTGTTCACAAAGAGGTTTTGGTACTGCAGTACTGGTTCTTCTATCCATTGGACCGGAATCACGAAGGTGACTGGGAAATGATGCAGTTGGAATTCGACGCGGAGGGTGTTAGCGGCAATAATCCTCGAAAATTGATCGAATTAGCATCACAGCTACCAAGAAATCGCATCGAACCTACCCGCGCGGTCTATTCTTCGCACTGGCTACTAGCCGATGCCGAGTGTTGGGGCGAGGTTGATTCGTCTGAAGTTCAACGTGAAGGTCTGCACGCGCATGTATTCCCTGCGCTCGGTTCGCACGCGAACTATTTCGAACCAGGTGAGTACGACATCGATCCGCGCGATGGTGAACGATACGAAGTTTTGGACCACGTATCGCCGAACGGTATAGCGCTGGTCCCTCCGTCATACCAAGGAATCGGCGAGAACAATAAGCAGGACGAGATGCCGAGCGGCGCGAGGAATTACGAGATCATACTCTTGGATGAGAACGTAAACGAGTTTGCGTGGTTGGATTTCCGAGGTAAATGGGGAGAGCAGACAGGTAGGAACAACGGCGACGGGCCGAATGGGCCGAAATTCTACGGCGTTGAAATCCCTGCCGTTCTTGATGTGTTTCTAAGCGAACGCGTCGAACCGTGGGGCGATGCCAGCACATGGTGGAAGGTTCTGCCATTCGGTCTAGATGCGCTCGAATGTCGTCACGATAATGAACTCGTTGCGGACAGTCGCACTCAACGAATCGGTCACACAAATGTGACGGTCGATACAGAGTTGGATGATCCTGATGATTTGACGCTGAAGTTTTCGTATGCAGCTATTGATAAGATTTCCTCGGGTTTGCAAGTCGAAATCCGCCGTATAGATGAGGACGATTCGATCCTGAATGGCGTTGTGGCGTTTGGTTCACAGGACGATGAAGTGGAGTTGTCTGTCGGCGGTTTCGTGCAGTATTACGACATTGAAATGAACCAAGCGATCGATGACACCGTCACAATCTGTATGAAAGTGCCGGTTGGCTACGATTACATCGACTTCGGTGCAAGCATTTGGCATTACGTTGACCGCAATTCCGAGTGGGTGGAATTACCCACCGATTTTGATCGAAGACGCGGCGACGTATTCGCCTGTGCGGAAACCACCTCGTTCTCGCTATTCGCACTCTTCGGTCCGGGTAACTTGGCGGATTCCGAAGGCGCATCCGAACTGCCCGCCACCGGTGGTGGAGCGATTGCTTCGAACCGATCGATTGTATGAATGATGTTGTCCAGCGCGTCGCTACTGGTTTTCGGTTACGCGGCTGTTCGCGTTGGACGGCGAAAAGCGCGTCGAACGAGTTGAGGACCGCCTGACGTGGCTCCGCAACCAGTGAAACCCAACTGACTTAACATCCGCCTTTGGCAGAAAGGGCTGGCAAATGAGAGGGGCTAGATTGTCTCCAGCGTATCCTCAGCCTCCCGAGCCTCTACCTCGCCGAACTGCTTCGCGGCAACCTCCCGCAACTCCGCAAATTCGTTCTGGGTACCTCTCAACAAGATCCCAACGTCGCTAGAGTGCAGCACAAAACGCGAACCTAACTCGATGGCTAAGCTTGAGGTCTCGATCGATTGCTGGTGCACCATCGTGGGGACGCCGTATTTCTCGCCGGTGTCGATGATGTGCTTGAGGACTTCAAGGTATTTGGGGTTGTCGACTTCGTCTGGGATGCCGAGGGACGTGGTTAAGTCGTTGGGGCCTACAAATATGCCGTCAATTTCGGCGCATTGGAGCAGTTCGTCTAGCCGGTTGACGCAGGGTTCAGACTCTACGCCCATAATGAAGAGGTGATCTTTGTGGCGGTTGTGGAGGTATTCGCGCGTCTTTTCGCTGGGAAGTTCGCCGGTAAGACCTACGCGTTCAAAGTACTCTCCCTTGAGCGGGTGGAAACGCACCTTGTTGGCGCATCTTCGGACCTCTTCAACAGTCTCGCAGTACGGCACTAAGACACCGTCGGCTCCAGCGTCTAGGGCGATCGCCACGTAGCTGTCGTCGGTGTTCGGCGTTCGGATTATGCAGGTTACGCCTGCGCTCTTGATGCTGGTTACGATCTCAGCGATGCGGGCGCGGCTGCGGGATGTGTGCTCCCAGTCGATGATGATGTAGTCAAGCGTGGATCCGGCGTATACCCTCGACCATCGCAATCCTTCGATTGCGGCGATCATGAATCCGAATACGGGCTTGCCCGCTTTGAGTGTCGCCTTTAGCTGTGCAGGTTCCATTGGTCGTTACTCCATGTCAAGGACTACTTCGCGCCCGGTGCGCGCAGATTCCTCGGTTGCTTCCAACACCTTGAGCACGTTCAGACCATGAACCTGCGGTATTGGTGTGTCATCGTCGCCTCGTTCTAGCGATTCGATGAACTCGGTGAACTCGTCTAGAAGGCTGTCGCGCTGCGGTACTTCTTCTTTTCGCCATGTGGCTTCGCTAGTGTCGGCTATGTAAAGCGCCGGAGCTTCGCCGCCGCCATACGGTAACCGGAATCTTGCCATGCCGTTGGTAAAGAACCAGTCGCCGCCATATTCCGTCGCACCCCGGTCCCAAGCGATCCGACTGATGCACGCGACAATGCCGCTCTTCCATCGGATGAAATACATTCCAGTGTCGTCGCAGTCGATCTTAGGGTGTTCCGACTTCGGGTGGGTGAATTGTCCCTGCTGCGCCGACACGTTGGCGACGTCGTAGCCAATAATCCAGAGCAGCCGGTCGATCTGATGCGAGCCGTCCATCTGCCCCATTCCGCCGCCGCGCGATCGATCCAACATCCATTCAGGCCGTCCGTACGGACCGTACGGCTTGTGCCACACGTCGTATGCCATGATGACGGATCCGAGGTCTCCACTGTCGACGACGCCCTTCATCGCCCTTACCGCAGGATAGTACCGCTGTGTG
>CAYRHG010000025.1:0-11620 GCA_964424025.1 uncultured Dehalococcoidales bacterium
AAAGCGTCGTGCGGGCTGATACGAATGTGCGCGACTTCGGCCATCGCTGCAATCCGACGGATCTCGCTTATACCGCCGCACCACGCGATGTCGGGCATGATGTAGTCGACCAGGCGATCGTTCAGAATTTGCCAGTAGTCCCAACGTGTGAAGTGCCTTTCTCCGACACAGAGCGGGACGTTGACGTTTTCGCGGACCTGTTTGAGGGCGTTGTGGTTTTCGACGTGGATCGGCTCTTCGAGCCAAACGAGGTTGATGTGTTCCATTGCTCGGCAGGCTTCGATGGCTGAAGCGACATCGAAACGTCCATGAGCGTCGATCATCAATTCGTAATCATCCCCAACAGCTTCGCGCAATCCCTCCATCCACTGCACCGACTCTCGGATCGCTGCCGGGTCGAGTCTTTCAACCATGAAGGCGCCACGGAACTTGCCATACTGACGCCGCGACGGAAAGGGATCGGTCTTAATCGCTTCGAAACCCATCTCTTTGGTTTTTCGGGCGTCGTCCATCATGCCAGCAAGATGTTCCTCAAACGTCGTTCCTTGCGATGTGTCGCTCACGTGGGTGTAGAGGGGTACCGATGCCCGAACGGGTCCGCCCAGCAGGTCATAAATCGGACGATTCAAGACTTTGCCCTTGATGTCCCATAACGCGATGTCGATAGCAGAGATTAGGTGTGAGACGAACCCACGCCCATTGAGGTCCGAGTACATGTGAAAGATGCGTTGCCAGATCTCTTCAATGTGAGAGGCGTCGATGCCTATGACGAACGGTTTGACGGCTTCGATACCTCGTACCAGTTGAGGATTAGCGATGTAGTCGGTGCATTCACCCCAACCAGTCACGCCCTCGTCCGTCTCGACGCTAACGAAGACCCACGGCATGGTGGACGGCATCTTCACAACGTGGGTTTTGACATCGGTGATTTTCATGGCCCAAGGACCTCCGGTACGACCTGTAAACGTGATGATGCGGTTAGTTTACTGGCTAACCGAGCATCAAGATTTGACGACCGGGGTGGCGATCAGTGAATCTGCCTCAACCGCGGATCCAGGTAATCGCGCAGCCAGTCGCCGATGAAGTTAAAAGCGAACACGGTGAGGAAGATGGCGATGCCCGGCATGATGGGCACCCACCACGCGGTGGAAATGAACTCCCGACCATCGGAGACCATGCTGCCCCACGCTGGTTGAGGAGCAGGTATTCCGACGCCTAGGAAAGAGAGGACTGATTCGGTCAGGATCAACGAACCCACCTGAAGCGTCGCGATAACTACGACGGTGTTGAACACCCCCGGCATGATGTGACGGAATGCGATTCTGAAGGGAGACGCGTCGGCGACTCGGGAGCTCGCGACGTAGTCCATGTTTTTGAGTTGCAGCGTGAGTCCTCGAGTTTGTCGGGCGAATATGGGCCAGGAAAAGATGGTCAGGAGGGCCAGGACGAGCTGCAGACTGGCGCCGAAGACAACTGCCGCTACCAACGCGATCAACAAGAATGGTGTGGCGTAGACGAGATCAACGATTCTCATTGCGATCTCATCCCATAATCCTCCAGCCATGCCGGACGCGATCCCGATTGCACTTCCGATTATGCTGCCGCAAATTATGACAATAAAGGCGACCGAGAGCGAAATACGCGACCCGTGAATTATCCGGCTCAACAAATCGCGACCTATTTTGTCAGCGCCGAGAATGTAGTCGAAGGTTCCACCTTCCATCCATACTGGAGGATGAGCGATGTAATCTAGGTCGCTCTCCAAAGGATGCGCGGGTGCGATCCATGGTGCAAATATCGCCATAATCGCCAATCCGATGGCGATCGCAACTGGCAGGACCGGGTAACGCCTTATCCACAGGTACAGCGTTCTCAGAACTGGCACTCGAAAACTCGATCGTTCAGTTGCCGCCTCTGGAAGTGGCGTATCACGAATCATAGATTCGGATCCTGGGGTCGATGTAGGCGTATAGAAGGTCGGCCATCAAGCTCGAAAGAAGGAACAATCCCGCGAATATGACGGTGATGCCCGTCACTAACGGGAAGTCGTTGTTCTTGGTAGCGTCGACAGCCAACCTGCCGAGCCCGGGCCACGCGAACACTGTTTCGACGACCACGGTGCCGGACAAAAAACTGGCTAGAAGAATTGCGGCAACGGTAAGGGGAGCTATGAGCGCATTTTTCAGGGCGTGTTTCAGGATGACCTTGCCGGTTGAAACACCTTTTGCCCTTGCCAGCTTTATGTACTCGCTGTCAAGGACTTCTAACAAGGATGACCGAGTCAACCTCGCCAAGCCGGCTGATCCTAACCATGCCAAGGTTGTGGCTGGCAGGACGAAATGTGTCCAATCTCCTCGACGGGACGTAGGAAACCAATCGAGGTAGACGGCAAATACATAGATCATCACGAGTGCAAGCCAGAACGGAGGTGCAGCTTGTCCAAACAACGCGAAGGATCTTACGGCGATGTCGATCAGAGTGCCGCGTGTTACGGCGGAAATGGTGCCGAGCGTTACACCGAGCGCCACCGCCATTAAGTAGGAAATGCCTGAGAGCTGGATGGTAGCTGGGACCTTTTCAATAATGATTTTGAGTGAGTTTCGCTTGTGCCATAGTGATTGTCCAAAATCGCCCTGGACGGCGTTTCCAGCCCAGACCAAGTACTGGATCACCATTGGTTTATCGAGCCCCAACTCCCGCCCTCTAGCGTCCCATGCCTCCTGCGACCAACGCGTGCCTTGAGTCATGTAAAGCAGTCGGGGATCTCCCGTTAGACGCGACAGCCCGAACACGATCATCGAGATGCCAATCATCACGGCGATCATGTAAATGGTCCTGCGTATGAGGAATCTGGCCACGGATCGTTTTCTACTCGAAGGTTTATACCGGCCGCGTTGAACCCATCGGCGATGACCCGAGTTTAGGGCATCAATAGGTTTTTGTTTTAGTGGTCACCGCCCCCAACTCGGTCCTTCTGTGAAGGGTTCGAGCAGGGGACGGTGAAATCGCCTGATTAATGACCTACTCGGAATCGGCGAGGACTATCGACTCAGGCCGGTTGGGAAGCACGTCCTGCGAGTTGTAGGGATCCCACGCCGTGACGTTCGATGAAACGGCGAACAAGACAGCGCTTCGATGGAACATCGGAATGAACAGCATCTGGTGAGACAGATAGTCTTGCACCTCGACGTTGTTCGCAATGCGCTGTTGCAAGGACCGCTCCGTTGCGTTCGAGAGGCCGGTTTCGCACACGGATTGCTCTAACGTGAATCCGACGATATGGCCCGCGGCTGCACAGATGTACCTTGCGGACGTAGCGCCCGGAATCCAGTTGATACCGTGCGTGAACGGGACGTTGATCGTCTTGTCCACGGTCTGCGGACGTCGTGCGCCGTACTCGGCTCGGTCAATGGTGACGTTGATTCCGAGGTTGTTCCTCCACATCTCAGCCACTGCTTCCGCAGCCGCTTGGACGCCGGGCGGGAAGGTGCTTGGTACCCAAATCTCCATGTCGAAACCATCACCGGCACCAGCCTCTTCCATGTACTGTTTCGCCATGGCGACGTCTGTCGGGATTATCCACTCGTCCTTGTGGAGTGGGTCGTCTGGAAGAATGTTCTGCCAAGCATAGATCTTTCTGCCGAGTCCCTCTAGAACGTTATCGATCAGGGAGTCGCGATCAATCGCCATCGCCATCGCCCATCGGACTTTGCGGGCGTTCTCCATGGATGTCGGGTCGTCAGGGTCGCCGATCCATGGGAAGCCTTCTGCTAGGCCTTCTTCCCAGCCAGGTCGAGGCATCACGCCGCCTTCGCAATCTGAGCAGTCAGTAGACCAGTAGTTTCCTGCCATCTGGAAGCCAGACGGTGCTGGGATTCCAATTTCTTGGACTGATCCGCCGATAGCGTCTACCACTGGATTAATGACTTGGGGACTGAGCGCCCCAATGTCGATCTCACCGGCGCGGAGGGCAGCTTCACGAGATGCCGCTTCTGGCATGTGCACGATTCTTACCGTTCCAACAGACGGTTGGTTGCCGGTCCAGTGATCACGGACTGATTCGAGAACCACTATGTCGTCAGCGGTCCATTGAGCGACCTGGTATTTGCCGGTACCGACTGCGGTGGTGCCGAAGCCTTCTTCGCCTAATTCGTCGAATGCCTTTTTGCTTACAACTACGATGCCGTTAAATCCTGCGTTCCCTTGTAACCATGCCCATGTCGGGTCAAACCCGCCGGGTTCGATATTCTGGCGAACTTGTCGATCATCGATGACGTCGAAACCGACCTTCATCTCCGGACCGATCTCTTCAGCGCCGTTGTTCACTGAGTCGGGAGCGAAGGCTGAGTTGAATGAAAACGCTACGTCTTCAGTAGTCAGATCACCCCAGTCACCCCCGTTGTTGTGCCAAGGGACATCTTCACGGATCGTGAAGGTGATGCTGTTGAAGTCCGACGCGACTTCCCAATCCTCGGCCAATCCGAGGTCGCTCGGCGAGTAAAGAGTGTGATCTTGCGGAGGTGGGTTAGGCGGCGCGACGTGTGGGGCTCGTACGATCGTCTCGTAGATCGACAGGTCTTTTCCGATCCCGCCGGTTGCCCTAATGTCCCTGCGCGGCTCCTGAATTAGCGGCGGAACTTCGCCCACTGCTATTGTCACAGTTCCTTCTGCCGCGGGGCCGGATTCTTCGGTACACGCCACCGCGGCAAGTGCCGCTATGGGAATCAGGAGGGTACTCCCAAGAATCAGTAAGATTGTTCGGGGATCTTGGCGAAACAATGTTCGCATCGCCGGCCTCCTTTCGTTACGCATCGGCCGTATAGGCTAAAAACGAAACGGAACAACCGCGCCAGAATTTTGCGGATTCCGTACTACGCGGCGTTCGTATGGTTGGAATCAGTTTATCGGAATGCCCAGTCGCGCGCGCCTTGGTGGCTAGATTTTCGGACATCGTTCCGTAGGTTAGGTGTCGCTCGTTTAGGTGGAATAAAATACTTTTGGCTCAAACGTGAACGAGGGTTATCGAAGGAGGGAGAGATGGATTTGGAATTCGCAATTTCGGGACAACAGTGGATTGGCATCGCGATCGGTGCGGTTCTGTACATGGTGTTGTCGATGATCTGGTACATGCCGAAGGTGTTCGGCAATAAATGGATGGAAGGCGAAGGCCTGACCGAAGAGGACCTACAGGGAGCGGGGACGCCAGTCATTTACGTCATCACGTTCGTAATGGCGCTGGTGTCTAACATCGTCATTGCGATCCTGCTGAGCAACGTCGGTGGAGGAGTAGTGAATGGGTTGGTCGTAGGATTGCTCGTCGGCATCGGAGTGACTGCCATGGCGATCGCTCCGCACTATATGTTCGCCAACAAGAACCAACTAGTGTTGATTCAAGCCGGGCACTCCGCAGTTCTAATCACGGTTTCAGGCGTTGTGATTGGCGTATTCACCTGATTGACCAATCTTGTTGATGATCGAAAGGATACAGAGGTAATGCTTGATTTCGCTGAGGGAATAAACGAGTACGCGACGGCACACACCACCGCGCCGGACAGCGTCTTCGACGATATCGCAGTTGACGTGCAATCCACGGGGGCTGCCGGCATGATGTCAGGCCGCACCGTCGGATATTTCCTCAATACGTTGGTCACGATCACTAACGCGAAACGCGTCTTGGAAGTCGGGACGTTCGTCGGTTACAGTGCCTTGATGATGGCATCAGCATTGCCCGAAGATGGCGAATTGATCACCTGCGACGTCAGCGAGGAATTCACCTCGATAGCCCGAAAGCATTGGGCGCGACATCCAGCGGGCGAAAAGATCGATCTTCGGTTGGCGCCAGCAACCGAAACGCTTGAGACTCTCGATCCGCCTTTCGATCTCGTCTTCATCGACGCCGACAAACAGAACTATCCCGTTTACTACGAGAAAGCACTCGGATTGTTGTCGCCGCGCGGATTAATAGTGGTGGACAACGTTTTGTGGGGTGGGCGTGTTTTGGGTCCTGACGACGCTGAAGGTGAAATGGAGGAAAACGCCACGTGGTCGATCAAGAAGCTCAACGAGATCGTCCAGAACGACGAGCGAGTCACCAACGTGATGCTAACCGTGCGCGACGGAATGATGTTGATACGAAAACGAGATGCGCACCTGAGCTGACCTCGTCTTCGACACCGGATTAGGGCCTGTGGACATTCATGCGTCGTACCAAATCCCACTCGAAAGCATCGCACCTTCACGAACGGTGAAATCGCCGCGCTTGGCTATGGTAAATGTGTACTTGGAATTGGGAGCTTTGCCATACGCGATGGTGCAACGAACCTCGGCGAGAAACACGCCAGCGACGTCCATCGGCAAAGCTATGTCGTAAGCATCGAACAACACGCCATCACCCGGTCGAACTTCGAATTCGGTTTTAATGAAATCTTTCGCAGGAGGATAAAGCGTTTGTTGTCCCACAGCTGCAGTGACCTGTGTCTGCATTGACCTGATGACGAAGGCAATTGGCAGATTGGCTTGATTAACGAATTGCACCCCTAACCTAACCGCTCTTAATTTGCCGGAGTTGTCGTGGACTGGCAACAGCCGCACATGTTGAAATGCCAGTTTGCCTTCGATTCGCGTGACGTCCCGCCATCTATTGAAGTTCAAGAGGAGGGTCGATGTCATTGCGGCGACGATGATTACGCCTACGAATGTAAAGAAAACCGCCGTGTCGGTCGCTTGTGCGATTGCAATAGCGATCAAGCTGGATATGAGCGGTAACAGCCAAGCGAGCAATGCTTCGCCGAGCAAGGTCAAAGTGACCCAACCGGTAACCCGCTTCATCCAAGTTTGGGTGTCATCGTTCTTCAAGGTCTAGGGGCTGTTGACTTCCATTGTGATCGCTGGAGTTCCGACTCTTTGCCATCTACAGTGGTCATTTGTGTATCTTCGGATATTTGTCGCGCTCGTACCAACGGTTTGACCATCCATTGTTGCGGAGGGCCGCTTTCTCCGCTTTGCGAATCCGCTTCATCGCACGATCAGGAAACTCTTTCCACATTTCAACGTCTTTTTCGACACCGCGACGATTTTCTGAATAGAAACCGCATCTTTCGCAGTAGCCGAAATCGGGACTGTATGACTCTTTCCCCCAAGGGATGAGACAGGTGACCGTCAAATGGCCGTCCACGCGTTGACCGATTTCGACGTGCGGACAAATCATCTGCGGGTCACGCCATTCGGCAATTCGTTTCTTGGTGGCTGTCCACCACTCGTTCGTGACTTCCCTGTTGCCGATAACTATGCCAATCGTCACACCCACGCTCATTGCTCCAACTGCCGTGCCCACCAAGACTGTGATTAGTTGAAGTTCACCCAACGTCTTCTCTCACGATGCCAAAACAACCGCAATCACGAAGATCACGGAAACTATCGCCAATAACAACTTCCCGGTCTCATCGAAGGTAACCTTCTTTCCTTTTGCGCCCGACGGTCCTGCAAGACTCGTCGGGCGTGTTAGTATGTCGAAAAGCAAAGCCCTCGCCTCCCAAGCGCAGTTTTGCGACCGAGAACTCCCCTGCCGTAAGGGGAGTTCTCACTTTGTTGGAGTCTAGCACGGCCCAAGTTCAATAACTTGGGAATGGCGTGAGCTTTACTGAATCAGGACCCGTTCGCGATGTGAGGATCAAGAGGCGCGCCTCTTCCGCTTCCGGTTCTTTCCGCCCCGTCGTTTCTTGGATGGTTGTTTCTGAGAAATCTTTTTCTTAGGATTCGAGGGAGCGCTTCGGCGTTCGGTTACCCGTCGCTGCACGCATTCAACGCAGGTGCAGGTCGCAGGATGAAGCTTGCGCGCCCAATTCCAGCGTTCGACGGTCATAGTGCGGTTTACCCGCTCAGGCACAGCGCGAATACGATCCACGCGCCGACGATCAACCAGAACACGAGTGCGAATTTCTTCCACACCCCCCAATCCCATATCGCAAGGACGATGATCCCGAAGATGCCAGTGACCAAGAAAGAAATCAGCCATTGGTCGAAAGTCTTGGGCGGATCTGAGAGTTGGCGAGGTTGGCGGAAATAGGCTTTGGCGGCGGCGCGTTCGGGACTATTTTCGGCGTTTGAAGGGTCGTTTGCGCTCATGGGAGCCTCCCCTGCGACTGGATAACGAATGTGATTCGCAGACGTTCTCCGCAAAGGCCGACAAAGGGAGGCGCGGGAATCCGCGATCCCGCCGCACGGCTCGCGCCGTCAATCGGAACTGTTGCGAAGAAACGACACCTTTGAGGCAACGCTTCGTCTGCGAATCACGACGTAATCTATCACACGGAAGGCCTATTGCGCGTGGAGTCTATGCGATGCCTTGACGGAAAAACGCGCTGTGGCTAGACTCGAAGCAACGCGGGGAGTGTCGGTTAAACACTTTTGCGACCGGCGTAACCCGTGCAAAACCCCAATCAAGGAGTTTTGACACCGGTCACGAGAGTGGCCTTTACAGTCCGCCCCTCTTGCAAGCACCTTTGGTTACCACGCCACGCTTGAGAAGGAGAAAACGAGATGAACTGCTTAGAACGCAGAATACTAAAGCTCACCCAGATTTGCAACCGAGCGGTAGCGAGTGCGCTGATCGCCGCGATTGCGGTCGGATACGCAATCGCGGCGTATCACATTCCAAACCCGTGGCTTGTCGGCGGGGGTGTCGTTGCGTTTGCGTTGATCGTGATCGCATTCGACGATGAACGGCGCGAGCGATACATCGCACGGTTCAAGGCCAGTTATCGGAGTGCGCGCCTTTAACGTCGCGTTTCGTTCATCCAAGCGGCCAGATGCACGAACGCTTCGTAGCTGTCGGCCTGTTTGCAGTAGCGCGTCCCAACGCTCCGATACTCTTTGAGATCGACGAACAGATTTTCCACCTTGTGCCGCAACTTGTAGCGGTTCGCATCATACGATATCGGTTTCTTACTGTTAGCCTTCGATGGAATCACAGCGGTGACACCCCGCTCTCTCAGATGTTTTCGAATGCGCTTGGAATCATACGCCTTGTCTGCGATGAATTCGTCAGCTTCCAAATCGCGGATCGCATCAAGGAGCAGAGGCGCCTCGTGTCGGTTGCCAGGCGCAAGCACGAAACGGATGGGCCGTCCATTAGCATCGACGACCGCAAGCACTTTCGTAGTCAGGCCGCCGTGTGACCGTCCGATCTTCTGTTCGACTTTCGACTTCGCGGGACTCAGGCCGTTGCGACGAGCTCCCGCGGCGTTGCGATGAAGCTTGATGTAGGTTCCATCCGCCATTATCGTGCGCAGGTCCCGCTCCGACGACGTGCCAAAAAGCTGTTCAAAGACCTTGGCTTTGACCCACCGCCGATAACGTCGATGAACGGTGTTCCATTTGCCGAACCGCTCTGGCAACATGCGCCATTGCGAACCGGTCCAGAGAATGTGCAGGATACCTTCGAACGTTTTCCGGTTGTCGGCGCCCGTGCGCCCTGGGTCCTCGGCCTTGCCGGTCAACAATGGTGCGACTATGCGCCATTGCTCGTCTGAAAGCAATGCTCGCGTCGTCACGGCCAACCGTCCATCCGCAAACGGCCGCGCGGGGAATATGTAATATGAAGCATGAAGCGCAAACCTCCTAACGAGAGTTGCTTCAAGCCGGAGCGGTGTGATTAGTCCCTCACCGTCTCCGGCGCTTCGATCAATACATCCGATCAAGTGACGCGCGTCGTTGCGCGTCGTCCCTCCTTTCGAATTTCCGCAAGGCGCGCAAAGTTACGGAATACGTAAAGATGTGCGCCTGCGCGCTCAACATATGTGAGAACTCCCTTGTAGGTGGAGTGTTTCAACCGGATCGCTGTTGCGATCTACTTGCGAAGATAAACCTGATACGCGGCAACTGTCAACAGCGTTTCAAGGTTTCTAAAAAAGTCGAGGCCCGGCAAATCCTACAAGATCCGGGCCTCGCGGGCGCCACATATGAAACGCCCTGACTTGCAACTTCAAGGCAGTTGCCGCCATGGTCACGATGTTATACGATGAGCATCTCGCAAAACAGCACCGAACCAAATCTATGACCGATCACAATTTGAAGGCGAATTTCCACTTTGAAGTAGCAGTAGGTGGGGTGGAGATTGATGTGGAGAACCCTAACAGGCTCAGGTTGAGAAACGCATCTAAACCTCGGCATCTGCTTGTCCGGTCAGGCAACGATCCATTCGTAGTGATGCAACATCTTGAAATCGAGGACATCAATGGCGATTGGCACGATCTGACGCTACCCATTGATCGGTAGCCGACCTCGCATCTGGTATTTGAACGTGGGCGGAACCTGTAGCAGAACTTCCCCGACAAAGTCATTTAATGAGATGGACAATCTTGACGTGCTTCGCAGCATGAACTCTGATTCAATCGGAGTTTGGCCAGCAATGATTGACTGAATGCCATCCCCCAAAGACTACAAAGACGCATTGCTGTTCGCTCATCTTCTGGATGCCGCATGGGAGAAAGAGAAGACGAAATACGAGCGGTGCCCTGTAGAGCCCGACGCCGTTGCAAACCATGTAGCAGCAGATGCCTGGGGGTTCATCGTCGTTGGGTATCTTCTACTTGAGGAGAGTTTGAAGGCGTTACGGCACTTGCATGGACAATCCATCGATCCTAAGCACTCCTTGACCGCCCAATTCAAAGAGTTACCCCAATGCGATAAGGATGCCCTGCGAGAGTATTACTCGGAATACCTAGCGACTACTCATGGATACGGCGAATTCCCCTTTGAGACGCTGGATGCCTTTCTAACAAATCTGGATGGCGAACGTAGCAACCGAGGCGACTTCCAAGGATCCGTCGATTGGCGATATTTCCTCATCGAGAACAAGGTCGGCGACATGCCCTCGGTCAGCATAGAGGTGCTGCACGAGGTGATATACGGATGTGTCAAGATAGTCCAGCATGCCCGCGGCAACACACCCGGGGCCAAACAATATACCCGCAGTTGGCGGTGCCGAAATGAACGGCTAGAACGGCAACTAGAATGGTTGCTTTGGCACCGGCAAACCGATAATTCAGGAACTCTCGTCGGCAAATTGGTAATTCTGCATGGGCCTGACTATCGTGGCAGGTACGATACGATCTTGGTTGATGGGTCTGGAGGACAGCCCGGGTTCAAAGAAATACCACCGGATTCTTCCATAGCAATAGTGGATAAACGCGCTGAATTCAAAGCATTCGATGCACAGTAGCTGGTTGATCCAATCAGGGCGTTTTTGGTTTGGTATGAAATCCCGTTGTGAATGTCCACAAGCCCTAAGACGTTCTGGCCGACTGAGGCTCCTTTTTCAGCGCGGCGAGGAGCGCGGGTACTCCCTCACCTGCGGTCACCCTGACGGCCACATCGCAAAGTGAACTCAGTTTAGTGGGTTTGGGGTTGATCTCGATTAACCGGGCGTCGGGAAGGTGCCCATTTTCGATCGAATGATTGCCTTTGGATCGGTGTTTGGCGACCCACAGCAAGCCGCTCGCTGGTCTCACAGTCGCCGAAGTCCCGATTGCGACCACACAGTCCGCCCGATCGATTTCAGATTTGGCTGCAGCCATCACTTCGGGGACGATCGGCTCGCCAAACATGACTGCATCGAACT
>CAYRHG010000026.1:0-18753 GCA_964424025.1 uncultured Dehalococcoidales bacterium
CGCCGTCGTCAAGGCCGACCCAAGTAGTGCCGAACCGGTCGTCATCAGAGTCCGGATCGCCGCTCGTTCCGGGTCGCGCTGGCGGGCAAACTCTTCGCGGTAGCGATGGATAACGTGAATCGTGTAGTCCACGCCGATACCGATGGAGAGAGACGTGATGATCGAGGTAATCAGCGTATAGGGGATGTCTAGTAGCGCCATCGTGCCCAATACACAGAACAAAACGAGCACGATCGGTGCCACTGCGACCACTCCCAATGCGGGTTGGCGAATCGTCACCCAGAAAAAGATCGCGAGGATTCCCAGAGCGACGGCAACCGTAGTGCCTATAGCCTCCGTTTGTCGGTCTGTAATCTGATCGGTGACGGCGACGGAGATGATGGTGTCCGACGTGGCCGTAACGGCTTTGTCGTCGCCTTGCCACAATTCCTCGATCTCCCCCTGCATGTTCCTCGTCTCCTCGGGTTCGCCCAAGTAGCTAGGGAATTGCAAGAGCATTGCGTCGATGCCGTTCGGATCGTTGACGAGGAAGCGCGAGAGCTCCGGTTCTTCGGCGCCGAGCCGGTCCAACAAGCTTTGCATCAAACCCGGATCGAGATGCACTCCTTCCGCGGCCTTTTCGAACATCGCGGCAAGTTCCGGATCGTATTTGTCGCCCGGTTCCCCGCTGTCTTCGATCCAATCTTGCAGATAAACGTAGTATGACGTCACGATCGGCCCGGCGGCGGCGGGTGGTCGCTTCGTCTCGTCATCGAAGGCCGTTGTGAGATCTTCAAGGTTCAGAAGCGTGCGAATCGATGTGACTTCGGCCTTCACGAGGATGCTGGCGATCTCTGTGGAACCGCCGACTGCCGATTCGAGGGTATTCATATCCCTCAGAACGCTGCCGCCGCGCGGGAGAATGTCCTTGATGCTGAATTCATACTTCAGACCGGTCGACGCATAGCCGAGACCGATCGTGATCGCGATCACTGCGAGGAGGAATGGAACCGGCCATCGGGTGACGCTTCTTCCCAATATTTCCGCGATCGGAGTGATACCTGGCAACGCGTTCGAGATGGCTCGTGGCTCAGATAGTCTCCCGCGTGCCTCGCGTCGGCGATCGATTATCGTTCGCCCTGCCGGTATTAGCGTGAGCATGACGATCAAACTCAAACCCACGCCCAATCCCGCGACGATACCGAAGTCGCTGATCACTCCGATCGGCGAGAAAAGGGTAGCCAAAAAGCTGACGATCGTTGTTACCGCGGCCAGTGTCAACGGAATTGTGACGTGTCGAAGTCCGGTGCGGACCGCCTGCACAACCGGTAAGCCTTCGATACGTTGTTCGCGGTAGTGCGAAATCGCTTGGATCGCGTAGTCCACTGTAAGACTGATCACGATCACCGGGATCATCGCTGTCAGCGAGCTTGGGGGACCTATCAAACTGAGCCCGTTCGGTCCCAACCACCCTTCCGCGCCGACAATCCACACGATTGAGACGATTAACCCGGTCAGGGTCAGCAGCATATCTGAAAAAGTGCGCGTGAACAGCAGCAACAACAGAGCAATGAGTAGCAACGCCAACCCCAAGAGCGGTGCCAGTCCTGATTCTGTAGCCTCGGTGTACTCATCCTCTACGATGACCGGGGATAGGCTGCTCACATCCAATGAGCCTTGATTCTCGGCTGCTAATTCGTAGATTCGTCGTTCAGCATCTCGGATCCGTTCGTCGCCTGAATCTGCCAAACGGATGTTTGCGATCGCTACCGGTGTGCCGTCCGTGTCGATCCCCGTCATCGCATCTAACGCGCCTTTTACCTCCGGAACCGCCTGCGCGAAGTCGATTGCGTCCTGCGTGATCGCATCTCCGCCCCCTTCGACCAACCCCGCTTGCACTAGCCCACCGATCACTGTGGACGGGGCGACGACAGCGCCGACAGGCACCAACAACTCGTTGACACTAGGTTCGCCGACTATCTCTTCAATGAGATCGCCCATCTGAGTCAAACCGCTCGGCGTCAACGCGTCTCCGCGGAAGAGAAGCGTTACTATGCTGATCTCACCAGAGTCGCCGAAGAACTCGTCGATTTCATGGGTCGCGTTGGCGATCGCGTGCCCTGGCGGCAAGAAGGCCACACTCGCGCCTTCCGTAGGTGGTGCGCGTAGATTCGCTCCAGCGGCGAGGACAACGGTGACGATGAGGAGGACGATGATCGTGATCCACGGGCGAACCGTGACTGCCCAACTCAACTTTTCGAGCGCTCGATTCATCTGCATCGCGCAGTTTATCACGGGCAGTAACGCGGATACTTTGGTTCAAAAAGGGCGAAACGTCATGCGATGACGCATACATTGATCCATGCCATTGAATTTCAGAGGAATGTCCGACATTCGCTGGTGCTAGAATTTGCGCGTCATTCATTCGGATAGCCCCATCCGTTTAGGTCAGGCCACAGCTAAGCAAAAGCTGAGTTCGGAGTTCACGTCGACGAGCACCAAAACAGAATTTGATCCAGTAACTCTGGAGATACTTTGGAACCGGCTGATCTCCATCGCGGACCAGTCGGCGACCACACTCGTGCGCACTTCTTTCTCAACTGTCGTGCGAGAGAGCAACGACTATGCCTGCGTACTGATGGACCGCAACGGCGACACGCTTGCGGAGAACAGGGGCTCCATTCCCTCATTCGTAGGCACCATGTCGCGCACGGTGAAACACTTCTTACGTCGTTTTCCAACCGAGACGTGGCGACCGGGCGACGTTGTGATTACCAACGACCCGTGGATGGGCACGGGCCATCGTCCCGATTTCTCGATGGCGACGCCCGTATTCTTGAACGGCGAGTTGGTGGCCTTCTCGGGCATCATCGCCCACGCCTCTGATATCGGCGGCTCGATCTTCTCCGCCGACAATCGTTCGGTATTCGAAGAAGGTCTCGGCGTTCCGCCCATGAAGCTCTTCCGTGAAGGGGAACCGAACGAAGACCTTTTCGAATTGATCCGCTATAACGTGCGCGTCCCCGAACCAGTGATCGGGGATTTCATGGCGATGGTCGCCGGTTGCGAAGTCGCTGGACGTCAGCTCGTGAGTTTCATGGAAGAGTACGGCGTTGGGATGCTGGAGTCGTTGAGCCAGGATATCCAATCGCGTGCTGAAGAGGTGATGCGGCGAGCCATACGAAAATTGCCTGACGGGACATACTCGCACAGGATTTCCCTCGATGGCTTCGACGATCCCATCCAGATCGCTTGTGCGATAACGATTGACGAAGACGAGTTAGAAGTCGACTTCAACGGAACTTCAGAACAGGTGGACCAAGGGGGTGTGAACGTGGTTTACGCCTACACGTGGGCATTCACAACTTACCCGCTCAAATGCGTCCTTGACCCGCTCACCTACCGCAACGAGGGGTCCTACCGCCCATTCACCATCAAGGCGCAGGAAGGCAGCATTCTAAATGCGACGTATCCGAGAGCAGTGTCTTCACGCCACCTAACTGGCCATAGCATCACGGCGGCTGTGTTCGGCGCGCTAGCTCCTGTCCTACCTGATACGGTGCTCGCCGATTCAGGTTCCACGCCCCAGTACATTTCGTTCTTTTCCGGTGTGGATGGATCGATGCGTCCGTTCTCGCTGATGCAGTTTCTGAGCGGCGGAATGGGTGCGAGCAGCACCGAAGACGGTGTCCACTGCTGCCCTTTTCCGACCAATTCGATACCCGGCTCCGTCGAGGTTTCCGAGTCGGTATCACCAGTCGTGTTCTGGAAAAAGGAGCTGTTGAAAGATTCAGGCGGACCAGGGCGCTATCGCGGCGGATGCGGACAGGACATCGTGATCGAGGTCAAGTCGCCCAGGCGCTCTGAGTTGTCGGTGATGTCCGAGCGTTGGGACTTCCCTGCCGAGGGGCTGAACGGCGGCAAAGCCGGAGGGCGAGCTGGAGCCCATGGGATTAGCACGGGGTCGACAATAAACGATCGAGCGCTTCCATCCAAAGGGCGTACCGCGCTGGGACCGGACGAAGTCATCCGTCTAGTGACCGCCGGTGGTGGTGGATACGGCGACCCCGAGGAACGTGACTCGGAACTTGTGCGCCGGGATCTGCGCGACGAACTGATCTCGGAAACCGCGGCCAAAGAGATTTACGGCCTCGATCGACGGAGCGGAAGTTAGATGCCCGAAGTTCGGCTCGGCGTGGACGTCGGCGGTACGTTCACCGATTTCGTCGCGCACGACCCGGATACGGGTTCCTTCTCCGTCGGCAAGACATTGACGACTCCGCATGACCTCGCCGTCGGAATCGTCCAAGGCACCCGAGAGACCGCGGAGCGTTCGGGCTTCAAGGTTAGCGACTTCGCACAGGTGACGTACGGAACCACCCTGGTAACCAATCTCTTGTTGGAACGCAAAGGTGTGAAGGTTGGGTTGATCACTACCGAAGGATTCCGAGACGTCCTAGAAACCGGCACCGAGCAGCGGTACGACATGTACGACCTGACCGCCAGACGTGCCGACCCTCTGGTTCCGAGGTATCTCAGAAGGACCTTGCCGGAGCGCATCGGTTGGGACGGTCAAGTGCTTGTTCCGCTCGATTCAGAGTCGTTGGATCGTATAGTCGCCGACTTTCAATCTGACGGCGTGGAAACGATCGCCGTCGCGCTCCTTCACTCGTACCGCAACCCCTCACACGAAATGCGGATCCGCGATCACCTGAGCGAGCGGTATCCCCAGTTCAACGTTTCACTCTCATCCGAAATCGCACCCGAGGTGCGCGAGTATCCACGCACCTCAACAACCGTCGCCAACGCGTACGTTGACCCGCCGTTACGCAAGCACCTGTCCGAGATGGAAAACGGACTGCGGTCATTGGGTTTCGGCGGCATCGTCTATTTGATGCTCTCGGAAGGCGGGATAACCACGTTGGATGCGGCACGGTCCTTCCCAGTGCGACTCGTCGAGTCTGGTCCGGCGGCTGGTGCCATGGCTGCGGCCTACTACGGTGAGACGCTTGGCGAACCAAACCTGTTGTCGTTCGACATGGGTGGCACCACCGCGAAGCTGTGCATTATCACGGGCGGGTCGCCGTCGCGGACAAACGAATTCGAGGCGGCGCGGGAACATCGCTTCAAGAAAGGAAGCGGCCTCGTTTTGAAAGTTCCTGCGATCGACATGATCGAGATCGGAGCTGGCGGCGGCAGCATCGCATACATTGACCCTTTGGGTTTGATGAAGGTTGGGCCGCAGAGCGCTGGCGCCGACCCAGGACCAGCGTGTTACGGGTTGGGCGGAAAAGAGCCGACCGTGAGTGATGCCGATTTGGTGCTGGGGCTTCTCAATCCCGATTACTTCCTCGGCGGCGAAATGGCCTTAGATCTGGATGCCGCTCGGACAGCGATCGAGGATCAACTCGCTCACCGGGTGGGCATGAACGTGACTCGAACGGCACGAGGCATCCATGAAGTCGTCAACGAGAACATGGCTACCGCGGCTCGAATGCACGCCGCCGAGCAAGGGCTTGATATCCGAGGCAGCGCCATGGTTGCGTTCGGTGGCGCCGGGCCGGTGCACGCTTACGGGCTAGCCAAACTGCTCGGCCTGAAAAAGGTGATCTGTCCATTGGGAGCAGGAGTTATGTCGTCATTGGGAATGCTCGTCGCTCCGAAATCGTACTCTTCTGTGCAAAGCTACATCAGCCAACTCGACGACGTGAACTGGGATCATGTGAACGACATCTTCGAATCCATGGGAGAGACCGCCGTTGAACTCCTAGAATCGTCCGGGGTGAAAGGTGAGGACATCAAAATCGAGCGCAGTGCGGACATGAGGTACGTGGGCCAAGGTTTCGAGATAGTAGTTCCGCTGCCCAACGGTCACCTTGGTCCAGAATCCAAAGACGAACTCGCGGCGGCATTCGATGCCACTTACCAAGCCTTGTTCGGGCGCGTATTGAACGAAGTTCCAGTAGAGACGATTACTTGGCGCGTGACGGCCTCCGAGCCACCGCCCCGGCCCGATATACGGTTCCAAACCGCAGGATCACGCGCCGACACCGAAGCGATCAAGGGAGAACGTCCCGTTTTCCTCGCCGAAAAGAACCAGTTCGTGGATTGCCCGGTTTTTGATCGATACAACCTGGATCCCGGATCGACTATCCGCGGACCGGCAATCGTCGAGGAGCGGGAGTCGACCGTCTTCGTCGGCCCGGACGCGAACTGCACGATTGACGAACACCTGAATCTCGTAATGTCGTTGGGTTAGGGCGGGTTCAAAACAAGGCGACTTCATCCGACGATGACACTTCCTCCACAACAACTCCGCATGGTGATCGAAAAGGAAGCGGTGTGCCAACTGTCGGATGTGGTCGTGCCCACCGATTACGTGCTGCGCCCTTACCGATTCGGAGATGTTGCGAGTTGGGCTGACACGCTTCGCAAAGGCGGTTTCACTGATTGGACAGAGGCAAGAGTGCAGGACTACTTGAAGGACGCGGAGCGCAAAGAAGGATCGAGTCTCGTAGAGTTCGGTGGTCGGATCGTAGCAGCTACTTTCGCATCGAGGCTCGGCAACCAACCCCACAATCCTAGCGATGCCGTCGCCGGACCTTCAAACGTCGGCGTTCTGGATTTCGTGGTCACACATCCCGAACATCGTGGTAGAGGATTGGGCAAGGCCACATGCAGCGCGGTGGCCAGGTTTCTTGTGTCCCGCGGTTGCGAGACGATCGAACTCGGCACCGACGACTGGAGGCTGCCGGCGATCCATGTTTATCTCTCGATGGGATTCCGACCTGTTATGAATAGGAGCGACATGCCCGGACGGTGGGCTGCCGTGATTGAAAAACTGAAGGAGAGTGGACGTGACCACACTTAAGATGGGTCTGGCCGGACTGGGCCACGGTGATACGTTATTACAGGCCAACAACCCGGAACACGAAGTGCCGATCCGGGTGACAGCGCTTTGCGACGTCAACGAAGACCGACTCGAAGCGGCGTCGAAAGAGCACGGTATCGATGCGATCACAACCGATTTCGACGAGATGGCGGCACGAGACGATCTCGACATCATCGGCATCTACACCCCGGGGCCTCTCCACGCCCGTCAGATTCTCGCCGCGCTCGAAAACGGCAAACACGTGATGGTCACCAAGTCCATGGTCTACACGATGGACGAGATTGAGAGCGTGGTCGAAGCCGTGGATAGAACCGGTCAGGTGCTTCTTGTATCGCAGTCGATGCGCGGTCGGTTAGATCTAATCGACGCGAAGCGGGCTTGCGATGCGGGCGAGATCGGCGAACTTTTCATGGCAGAGGCGGACTACGTCCACGATCTCCGGCCCGTCTACAAGAGGACGCCTTGGCGATATCAGATGCCGCAAGACCTCATTTTGGGCGGTGCATGCCATCCGATAGACGCTCTGCGTTGGTTCATGGGTGACATCGACGAAGTCCATTGCGTGGGTCTGCGCAGCGGCGTCGCACCGGAGTACCCGCAGGAGGACTGCTTCTTCATCAACATCAAGTTCGTAAGCGGCAAGATCGGGCGCGTGGCGAATCAGTGCGGCATGGTACACCCGGGTGGCGCCCGCATGAACAGCGTCACCGTGTTCGGCACAAAGGGAACGATACGCAACAACATAAAGTCTCTCGATCCCGCAGACGACCTGCCTCATCGCGAGTACCACACGCACCTCCCGCCGCACACCGGGCACCACGGCGAGATGATCATCATGATGCGCCACATGGCCGACTGTGTCTTGAACGGCACTAAACCGTGGGTGGGAGTGCGCGAAGGCGCACGAGTGGTGTCGACGGGCCTCGCGTGTTGGGAATCGCTCCGCACGGGATTGCCCGCCAAAGTGCGCAACGAGTTTTGATTGGCCCATGATTGTGACCCACCGTGAAGCTTTGCATCTTGGGCATTTCGGACGCGCGGTCAACACAAATGTGAGCTAGTGGGCGAAAGAACCAACCAACCGATGTAGATCGGGGCTCCAACGTGAAGTGGTACCACGGATCTCAAGAGAAGCTGTCGAAGTTACGCATAGGTAGTTCGGTTACGCAGGACATGAGAGTAGCGAAAGCATTCTCCCACCGGCCCAAGCTTGTGTCGCGGTCTGAAGATGGCGAAATCAAACACGACGGTCTGGAACCCGGATTCATCTATTTGATTTCCGAGAAGATTGGATCTGCCGATCTCCGGCCGCATCCTCACCCCGTAAACGCGGACCGATGGGAGTGGTTGACCAACCGGGAGATGAAAGTGGAGTTGATGGAGGAAACCGTGGTTACGGTAGACGAGCGACTGACGGACGCAGAAATCAGAGACTTGATGCTGGAATTACACCGGAGAGGCGGAGAAGCGTTTTCACACTGACCCGACTTCTGCAACGGTCCAGTTGCGAACATCGTTGATCGATCGACGCCCGAAGCCGCAGATGCGAAGTCTGCGGTTAGAGCCGTGCCGAGCGGTTGACCGCGTTCCCCTCGTCGAGGTAAACCGATTTGCCCACTTCGGTCACCACGATCTCTTGCCGATAATCGCCTAATTCAGCAACATGGGTAGTAGAACTGCTTTCGACTTCTCCTGTTCCATCGTTGCCTCCCAGCGCCTCATGCAAGACACGCCCGTCAATCGACTCCCCTCCTGAAATGCCCAAGATGTGGAGAATCGTCGGCACGACGTCGATGTTGCCGGTCGGCGTCTCAATCACCGCAGATTGACGGAAACTCGGACCTCGCGCGATCAGCGTGTTTCGCAACTCGTGCTTGCTCATGCCACCGTGCGTCCCTACGCCAACTGAACCTCCACACGAAACCGTGTGGCCGGGATAACCCTCATCGTTGGGCTGGGAAGTCCACCTCAGTGAAATCGTCAGGTCTGGACTCCTAGGTCCGTCGATATTGGCGACCTTCGCGGGAAGCGTTCCAGGTACGTCGCCAACGCGTTCCGCCGCCAACAATGCGCCGCACCACGGCTTTCGACTGAGCCAATCGGCTAAACGTTCGATTGTCGATGGTTCGGATTCGTGGGCATAGAATAGGGCTGATGCACCGTTAGTCGCCGTTAATACGCCTCCTGGTTGTCCGCCGCTTGGGAAACCCGCCTCTCGCAATTCGGCTCCAAGATCCACGACGCTCTCGATGGTCGCGTATCCGTGATCGGATAGTACGAACACGTCCGTTTCTTGCAAAGCCCCGTTGCCTTCCAGCCAACTCATGATGCGACCGAACTGCTCGTCGGCTGCGGCTAGAGCGCGGTTCGAAAGAGCTGATCCCACACCCGCGGCGTGGTTGGAGCTGTCCGGCTCCGAGAACCATATCAGCGCCACCGTCGGTTCCCGCTCGGCGAGCACGTACTCGGTGAGCACCCGCGTTCCATGCTCCATCTGCGGCACGTTGGGCGAATCTTTGCCTGGCCATGGGTCGAAGCGGTCGATGAGCTGTTCATGAAGAGCTCTGGGCAGGCAAAACTCAGGGTGGATCGTGGCTCCGCCCATCTCCTCAGCTCGCGGGTTCTGGACGTAAGCATTGCCAGAAGTACCTACGCCGACTGACACGTACTCTTCGCCGTGCTCGTGCAAGATGTCGGCCAACGTGGGCACTAGCAGAACTGCACCCGTCTGCTCGGCCACACAGGTCAGCACCGGCTCCATCGCCTCAATCACATTGTTGGGGTCGTAGTCCCGCATAACGACAGTATTGCCAGCCAACCCGTGCGCACCGGGATGTCTGCCAGTGACGAGGCTGGCGACATTGATCCGCGTCACCGTTGGGAAGACCGGATGATTCTTTGCAAAGGTCACGCCGCCCTCGGCGAAAGCGGCGAGGTTCGGCGCGAGTTCAGGCGTAACCTGTGAAGGCTGGAGGCCGTCGAAGGCTGCTATGAGTACGCGGGTCATCGTCTGTTGTGCCTCGTTTGATGATCAAATTCCGGTTGTGGAACACCTCAACACTCGGGATCTTTGGTACGAACCAGATCGCACATCTCGCCGATGGTACGGCCTGTCAAGCCTACACCGAACTCGGATGCCGTCTCTCGCAATGTACGGAAAATCGTCTGCAGGTTCACGCTCGCCGGATGCTCTGGGTCGGCGTAGTCTTGATCCTGGTGCGTGTTTGTCACGTAGGTCGGGAAGGCCGCGCCGTCGTCGATGCCACGCGCGATCACGTTGCGTACGATGGCGTCATGCTTGTACTTGGTCGAAGCGACATACGGCCACTCAAAACCAATCTCCCCCAGTTCACCGCTCTCCATCGGTCTTGAAATGTCTGACGACATTGGAACTTCGATGAAATCGCTGTCGCCCTTGATATGGCGGAACGACAGATTAGCCCTATGAGGATACAGTTCCGCACCAGCCCAGATCGCCATCGCCCTCGGCAGCACTCTGCCAGGGACCGACAGGCTGCCACCTTCAAATCCGAGATCTAGCAGCACCCCAAAAGTCGCATCGTTGGCAGAGTACACACCACCCCGAAAGAATCTAGGATGTTGCCCCAACGCGTCCGACCAAACCTCGGTTGCGGCGGTTATCATCTCCGTCTGTTCGGCCGCCGTAAAGTAGCCCAAGTCGCGCGGATACCGCACGGGATCGAACTTGTAAGGGTGAAGGTGCATCCCAAGACAAGCCCCAGCGTTTTGAAGCTCCAGCAGCAACCCCGTCTGGGCGACCGCGACCTCCGGATGAGCGAACAAAGT
The DNA here is from genome assembly GCA_964424025.1 of uncultured Dehalococcoidales bacterium. Classification (GTDB taxonomy): domain Bacteria; phylum Chloroflexota; class Dehalococcoidia; order Lucifugimonadales; family Lucifugimonadaceae; genus Bin127. The sequence goes on from CAYRHG010000026.1 coordinate 10,679, forward strand.
AACTGGATATCTTTCTCTGTCTGCCGCCTCCACATAAGCCCTGATCGAGCTCTCGCCCTCTTCGTGGGTAGCTGGACCTGTGCCGGAGAGTTTGATTGCCAGTGGCGAGCATTCGAACAACGCGGGCTCGCAGTCCATGGTCAAGACGACGTAGATGTCGGCGCTCATGTCTGTTCACTACTCCGCTTCGCACTTCGCGGGTCCTTCTGAGGCACGCGTCGGTATAGGCCTCGATGAGCGAACGACGATCTCTGAATTCGGTTCGTCCGCCGCGTTACGGACATTAGGACTGTCACGTACGGCTCTAGCCGATGTTCTGGTAGCCGACCCTTAGGATTGAAGAAACGCGTATGGTTGGCGGAACCTGGTCCCGCAGACCGCCAATGGCGGTCTGCGGAGAAGTCATCTGATTCGTCAGGAACATCATGGTCGCTACGCTTGACACCACATTCGGCGAAAGCGGCAAGGTTCGGAGCGAGGTCGGCCCGCACTTGTGAACGCCTAAGGCCGTCGAATGCTGCTATGAGAACGCGTGTCACCGTTCCGAATGTCCTACCTGCTCCAAAGAGGCTACCTTACATAACCCATTCGCGTAGTGTGCAGACCCAAGAGCTTGGCCGGTACCGAATCGGCTCGCTCACAGGTTCCAAGATTCAAGGCATTTTCAACTGAAGCTGGGTTCCTATGACTGCGATGCGCTAGGACGATCCAGTCCCAACCTTCTGGGCGATGTAGTGGCTAGCGATGCGTGATTTTGTGTGATATTCGACTTCGACGGGTACAATTGGCTTTAAAACGCGAGCATTTGGGCGTCCGATGTGACGTTATGTCACACGTGCCGCGGGTTCTCAACGGAACCCAGTCTAGCAACGCCCAACGAAGGCAGCGAAGCGTGGGAGACGCAATTGTCCGAGACGGAAAATCCTGATGCCGAGAATAGCGAACTTCGCGACCGACTTTCGAAGTTGAGCCGCGCCGCTCTGCGTATCAGCGAGAGCCTTGATTTCGACATCGTTCTCCAAGAGGTACTGGATAGCGCTCGCACGTTGACCAACGCCCGGTATGGCGTGTTGACTTACTCGGACAGCCTAGGAAAGGTGCAAGACTTCATTTCATCTGGTTTGACGGCTGACGAGGACCGGGAGTTATGGAAGACGGCTGACGGTCTATCTTTATTCGAATACCTCAACGCCTTGCAGCACCCGCTCAGGATTCACGATCTCGCAACTCACGCCGCATCTTTAGGCTTGCAGGATTTCCGTTTGCCAATACCAGTCCACGCGTTCCTAACCGCGCCGATTACATATCGCAACGAACGGATCGGCAACATTTTTCTCGGCAAAGACCAAACCGGAAATGGCTTCCGCGTGGAAGACCAAGAGACGCTTGTCATGTTCGCCTCGCAGGTGGCATTGGTCATCGCCAATGCACACCGCTTCCGCGAAGAACAGAGAGCTAGGGCAAACCTCCAAACCTTGATTGACACCGCGCCGATTGGTGTCGTTGTCTTCGACCCGCGTGACGGTTTGCCAGTCTCATTTAACCGCGAAACCCGGCGCATCGTCGACAGCATCGTAATACCCGGAGATCCTCTGGAGCAGATTCTGCAGGTCGCAGTCGTTCGACGGGCTGACGGGCGCGAGTACTCATTGGCCGATTTTCCGATTCACGAAGTGTTGAACATCGCTGAAACCGTGCGCGCCGAGGAGATTGCCTTGACCATGCCTGATGGTCGCAGCGTCAACTTGCTCGTAAACGGCACGCCGATATATTCGGCCGAGGGCAAAATCGATTCTTACGTCACGACGTTGCAGGACATGGCGCAGATCGACGAGGCAGAGAGACTTCGCGCCGAGTTCCTCGGCATGGTCAGCCATGAATTGAGGGCACCTTTGACTTCAATCAAAGGCTCCACATCTGCACTCCTCGACGAAACCGCCGAGCTGGATCCAGCCGAGATGATGCAGTTCCATCGCATCATTGACAGTGAAGCCGATCGTATGCGCTACCTCATTCGAGACCTCTTGGATGTGGCGAAAATCGAAACGGGAAGCCTCCCCGTGGAACCCGAACCCTCGAACCTCGCGACTGTGATTGACCGCGCCAGGAGCGCATTCATCAACGGCGGAGGTAGGTCCAATATTCAAATCGATCTTCCTCCTGACCTACCTTTTGTTGTCGCCGACAGACGCCGTATGGTCCAAGTGATCTCCAACCTTTTGTCCAACGCGGATCGACATTCGCCAGATCCATCAGCGATCTTGATTTCCGCAAAGCGGGAACACCTGCACGTCGCCGTTTCAGTCTCCGACACTGGTGACGGGATCGCGGCGGAACTGCTACCAAAAATGTTCCAGAAATTCGCCCGACCCGAAGGTATTCAGAGACCTCGCGAGGTTGAAGGATCTGGGTTGGGCTTAGCGATTTGTAAAGGCATCGTCGAAGCCCACGGCGGTCGTATATGGGCCGAGAGCGAAGGGCAAGGAACCGGCGCCCGTTTCACGTTCACCATCCCGGTCGTCGCCGATACCTTGGCTAAACCCGCGACCGTTCCCGGCAGGGTTTCCGGTACACGCTCGACTTCGAACATTGACGACGTGCAGGTCTTAATCGTCGACGACGATCCGCAAGCCCTGCGTTACATCCGCGACGTCGTCACGCGCGCCGGTTTCATCCCAAACGTGACCGCCAACCCTAACGACGTTCCACGTTTGATGGAAGAAATCAAGCCTCATTTGCTGTTGTTGGATCTGATGCTCCCAGATTGTGACGGCATCGAGTTGATGGAGCGATTGCCTGATCATTTGGGAACACAGGTGATATTCGTTTCCGCGTATGGTCAAGACCAGACGATCGCAAGGGCTCTCCTCAGAGGTGCAGTCGACTACGTCGTGAAACCGTTCTCGCCTACCGAGCTAATCGCAAGATTGGAGGCTGCGCTGCGGAGGCATCCGGAATTAGGCTCGTCCGATTCGCGAACGCCGTACGAGTTTAATGATCTCCAGATCAACTACGACGAGCGCGCCGTTGCTCTGGCCGGCCAACCTTTGCGACTAACTGCTTCTGAATACCAATTACTGTATGAACTATCGATAAATGCAGGCCGGGCGTTGACACACGAGCATCTCGTCCGGCGCGTGTGGAGGCAACGAGAACCGGGCGACCTTAGGCGCGTCAGAACGTTGGTGAAGAGATTGCGCCAAAAACTCAACGACGATGGCCAAAATCCCACCTACATATTCACCGAGCCGCGCGTCGGTTATCGAATGATCAAACCGACCATGCGATCCTGAAATCTCGACGGACCTCAAACGTATCCCGCCTCGATGTAGGCGACATGCTCGACGTGTCGGTTGCGGACGGGCCGAATGATTATTGTCGATGACCCCTGGACCGGGACTGAAACGGGAATTGTTTTGTGGCAGACGTTGAAATTCATCGACAATCGCATTCACAAAAGAGTCACGTCAAAATGCCAAATGGCAGCATTTCTCGAACTCGAACAACGAATTTGTCATCATATGAGTGCATGTGATCCTCAACTTGCCACATTAAGTGTCAAATAAGATTTCCGAATATCAAGATCGGTCTCATAGCAAAGCAAAACCACCTTATGGCGCGAACCGTAGAAAATAGCAGCAGCTTTTCACCTGTAAACTGATTTCACAAGCAAGGGAGTTTAGCTATGAAAATGTCACGACTGGCGCGATATTCGGTTCTGTCCATGGCGGCCTTGGCAACACTATTGTTTGCCGCTTGCCAAGATGCAACGGAGCCCGTCACCATCATCAAAGAGGTGCCGGTAGAAGTCATTAAAGAGGTGCCGGTGGAGAAAGAGGTCATCAAGGAAGTACCGGTCGAGAAGGTTGTGGAAGTGGAGAAAGAGGTGATCAAAGAAGTCGAGGTGGAGAAGGAGGTCATCAAAGAAGTACCGGTCGAGAAGGTTGTGGAGAAGATTGTCGAGGTCGAGAAGATCGTCGAACCCACTCCAGCGCCTGAGGTTTCAGCGGGACCACCGATCTACCAGATGGGGATCTTCGAGGAACCGATCTCCAGAAACTTCTGGAACTACTACGGAGGACCGGCCGGTTCGGTATGGACCCAGTATGTGCTCGATGGTCACTCTGGCGCGCTGTACGGCTACTCGGACCAGCGGTTCGACTGGGTGCCGGGTCTCGCGGCAGATTTCCCGACAGATCTGATCAAAGAGACGGTGGGCGACGGCGAGTTCTGGACGGCAGAGGTGCCGGTCAGGAACGATGTGATGTGGAGCGATGGCGAAGGGCTGGACGCGGGCGATTTCGTTTTCACGGTCAACACGGTAATGGACTTGGGTCTCTCGTCGAACTGGGCAGCAGTAGTCGACCAGGCGTTTTTGGACCGCGTTGAAGCGATCGACAGCCACACGCTGAAGGTCTTCTTCAAGACCGCGGACGACGAAGGCAATCCGCTGACACCCGGATTGAGCGTCTGGCAGTTCGGCCTCGGCTTCATGCCGGTACTGGCTGAGCACTACTGGGCGCCGGTTGTCGAAGAGGCGAAGAAAGCCGGTGAGATGGAGCAGCAGCAGGAAGCTCTGTTCGCGCATGTGCCGGAGGGAGAGCCTACACTTGGCGGATTCACGTTCAACAAGTGGGAGCCCGGCGCTTTCTTCGAGAACAACACCGATCCCAACTACTTTGACAGTGGAACGGTAGTCACGCTTTACGACAACGGTGCCTACTCGGTATCCAATGAGCGGACTGGACACTCAGCTACCTACTTCGGAGAAGCAAGTGGTGACAAGGTTCTTGAGTACACCGTAGGCCCTCACGTCGAGTCTGAACTGTTCAGCATCTATGGAAACCAAGACGCGGCGATCCTCGCCCTCACGAAAGGCGACATCGACTACGTCTTCAACCCGCTCGGACTCGAAAAAGGTTTCCTCGATCGTGTCAGGAATACTCCCGACTTGCAGATCGCGACGAACGCCAACAACGGGGTCCGATACATCGGCTTCAACGTCCGTAAAGCGCCGATGAACATCACCGAGTTCAGACAAGCCGTGGCTACGGTAATCGACAAGGAGTTCGTCGCAAGGACCGTTCTTCAAGACGCGGCCATACCCGTCTACGCGATGGTGCCCGAAGGTAACGAGTTCTGGCACAACGCAGATGTGCCGACGTACGGTAAGGACTTGAGCCGCGGCGAGCGGATAGCCCAAGCGGTCGAGCTTCTCAAGAGCGCGGGCTTCACGTACGAGGAAGAGCCGGAGATCAGCGAGGACGGCAACTTCGTCGCCAAGCAAGGCAAGGGTCTCAAGATGCCGGACGGTACGCCGGTACCTGAGATGACGCTTATAGCGCCAAGCGCGGGATACGATCCGATGCGGTCAACATTCGCCATCTGGGCCGACCGGTGGATGAACGACATCGGGATACCGGTCCGCGCCCACCTGACCGGATTCAACGTGATCGTAGACGAGCTCTTCAGCGATACCGTTGCGGAAGACCTCGACATGTGGATGCTCGGTTGGGGACTGTCGATCTTCCCGGACTACCTCGAGAACTTCTTCCACAGCAGGCACTCTCCTGAAATCGGCGGCGGCTACAACTGGGGCGGATACGCCAACAACCAGTTCGACGAACTCTCGCTCGGATTGCTGTCAGAAACGACGATCGAAGGAGCGCGAGACAAGGTGTTCCAACTCCAAGAGTTCCTCGCCGAAGAACTGCCATATGTGCCCTTGTTCACCACACCGAAGTTGGACGCTTACCGCCCGTCGCGAATCGAGTTCCCTTACACGTCGGTGCTCGGCGGACTGGAGCAGCAGAACGGCATGCAACAGGAAGTAGTGATCAAATAGCACCTCTCGCTTTGCCATGCGTAGGGGCGTTTTGCGAAACGCCCCTACGCAGACGTGGGAAACGCATCGTAGGTGCAAAACCTTGTGGTTGCCCGGGGAGGGGCCTCCGGGCTCCCCGCGAGCGGGGGCAACCCACACGGCCATGATCCCCTCCAACACCCGATGGCCAATTACCTGCTGAAGAGGACGGCGCAGATACTCGTAACGCTGTTCGTGTTTCTGTCGCTCGTCTTCTTCATCGTCAACGCCCAACCGGGAGACGTCAGCAACTTCTACGCGCTGAACCCTGATGTACCGCCTGAGACGCGTGAGCGACTACAGGATCTGTTCGGTGTGAACGAACCGCTGTGGAAGCAGTATCTCGTCCACCTGAAGAACACCTTCACCGGCAACTTCGGAATATCTTTCAGCCACTACCCTAGGTCAGTGGCCGATGTCATCGGTGAGAGGCTGCCTAGGACGGTCGTACTTTTCATGACCGCGACCGCGCTCTCCTTCTACCTCGGTTTTGGCCTCGGAAAGGTCGTCGCGTGGCGGAGGGGAGGATGGTTCGAATACACGTCGACCGTGAGCGGAGTAACACTCTACACGGTATTCACTCCGTGGTTCGGGCTGATGATGATCTGGCTGTTCGCGTTCAAGGCAGGATGGTTTCCAATAGGTAAGTTTCTGGATCCAGTCTTGTGGCGGGATGCGCCAATCGACGCCAATTCGGTATTCACACAGATGATCATCACAGCATTTGCCGTGTCGTTCGTTGTTCTCACCGTGTTCGTTATCACAGCGCAAAGGCGGATGAGCAATGCGCGGATCATTCGTATCGTTAGCATGGTTTTGGCTACTCTTGCCGTAGTTGCGGTCTGGATGTCGTGGGGAACAGTGGCCTACGCTTGGGACATCTTGCGGCATATGGTGTTGCCTGTAGCGACGCTCACGTTGATCAGCTTCGCGGGCACGATGCTGCTCACCCGCAACAGCATGCTTGAGACGATGCGCGAGGACTTTGTAATGGCTGCGCGTGCCAAGGGATTACCCGAGTCCGCCGTGCGCGACAAACACGTCGCACGTAACGCCCTGCTCCCTGTCGTCACCAGCTTCATTTTCAGCTTGGCATTCGCGGTGGATGGCGGCGTCATCACAGAGTCGATATTCTCGTGGCCCGGCATGGGCCAGACGCTCGTGTCGGCAACGCTGACAGAAGACTTGCCGCTGGCTGTGGGCGCGTTCGTCTTTGTCGGCATTTTCGTGCTCGTCGCCCACCTTGTCGCTGACATTCTGTACGCGTATCTCGACCCGAGGATTCGGTACTGATGGCGACAGTCAACGCTCAACCTGCCGTGCCGAGCTCTGTTTGGCGAGCGCGCCTAAGGCTGGCAGCTCGATCGGTGCGTGAAAACTGGGGACTGTTCGTCCGAACCCGGATCGGCTTGTTAGGACTGGCGATAATCGCCACGTACGCGATTCTTGCTCTGGCGCATCCCATCCTGATGAACACGGTATGGGAGCCGCGCATCTACGATCCGGTGATCGGCTACGCGTTCGACGAGACCAAGCAACCCGCGCCGCCCAGCCTGAAACATCCGCTGGGCACCGATCCGCTCGGCAGGGACATTCTCAGTCAGCTCATGTTCAGCGCACGGTCAGAGTTCCTACTCGGCCTGCTCGCTGCGACGGTGACCGTCGTCATCGGAACTTCAGTCGGCGCAATCGCCGCATACTTCGGAGGTATCGTCGACACGATCCTGATGAGGCTTGCCGACATCATGATCATGATGCCCGCCATCAGCATCCTGATCGTCCTCAGCGCGCTCATCGGTGTAGAGCACTTCGAACTGGCACTGATAATCGGCATCCTCTCAGGCTTTGGCGGCACTGGCGTCGTGTTAAAGTCACAGGCTCTGTCTGTGGTCGTCAAGCCGTACATCGACGCCGCGAGGAGCGCGGGCGGCGGACATTTTCACATCATCTTGGTACACATCGTGCCGAACCTCCTACCGCTTTCGTTCCTCTACATGATGTTCACTGTTACCAGTGCGATCTTCTCTGAAGCGGTGCTTAGCTTCCTCGGTCTGCTCAACGTGCGTATGAGCTGGGGGCTGATGATCCATACGACCGAGTCGGCCGGATACCTGCTGCAGGTCGCTGAGTTCTGGTGGCTGATATTCCCAGCCAGTCTTTCGATCACGTTGCTATGTTCCGCCTTCTACCTCGTCGGCCGCTCGCTCGACGA
>CAYRHG010000027.1:0-11689 GCA_964424025.1 uncultured Dehalococcoidales bacterium
CAGATGAAGCGAGCAGTCTCCATACGCCTCGGATTGACGACCGAGATCACCAAAGACGACGTCGCAGATGCGGTCGGCATCGCCATCTGTCATGTCCACGTAACTGGGGCTCCCCAAACCAACTGATCGGCAGACCAACAATGATTTCCTACCTAAAAGGCGAAGTTATCCAAGTGCAGCAGAATCCTCCGAGGGTAGCGGTTCTGACGCCGAGCGGAGTCGGCTACACGGTTACATTGCCAGTATTCGTTGAAGAAGCGCTCCAACCGTACGAGGGTCAAGAACTCGGATTGCACATCTACTACTCCGTATCGGAGCGTCAACCAATGCCAACCCTAGTGGGGTTCGAGGAAGCGGGCGACCGAGATTTCTTCGAGCAGTTCGTTCAGGTCGAAGGCATCGGCCCGGCACGCGCGGCTTCAGCACTGACCATGCCAGTCCCAACGTTGGCATACGCGATTGAAACCGAGGATCTGGTGACCCTGACTCTGATGCCAGGCATCGGTCAGCGGGGGGCACACAAGATCATCGCCACATTGAAAGGAAAAGTCTCGGACTCTGCGAGCCGTCCCATTGAGACCACTGCACACAGGGCTCGAGTGCCCGATACGCGAGCCGACGTCGTTGCTGTGCTGGTGAATCTCGGCTATCGAAACAACGAGGCCATCATGATGGTTGACGAAGCGATTAGGCGCGATCCAGATCTCCTCGAAGATTCTCAAGCTTTGCTCCGAGATGTATTCCGGAACCATCCTGCAACGCCAGCAGTGACCCAGTAAGCATGGTCATCTGATGGCAGAGTCTGCGAGAGAGCGTATAGTTACTGGCGCTAACGACACCGATTCGAGCGCCGAACGAAGGGCAACGGAACTGCTGCGCGACCGAGCGCAACGCAACTCCAACTCGCCGGGCATGAACGATCTGCGCCCTCGCCGTTTTGCCGACTACATCGGACAGCGCGACGTCGTCAACAGCATTCAGATCGCAGTCGAGGCCGCAAAGCACCGCGGCGACACTCTAGACCATGCCCTGTTTCACGGCCCCCCAGGACTGGGAAAGACCACGATTTCCCAGATCATCGCACGAGAGATGGACACAACACTCGTCCACACGTCAGGGCCGGCGTTGGAACGCCCAGCCGATGTCGTCGGAATACTTTCCAACCAGAAACACGGCGACGTATTGTTCATCGACGAGATACACCGCCTGTCTCACGCGGTGGAGGAGTATCTGTACTCCGCGATGGAGGATTTCCGTGTCGATTTCATAACCGGCACCGGAGCGTTCGCCAAAACTATCAACTTGCCGTTGCAGAAATTCACGCTAATTGGCTCCACGACGCGAGCTGGTATGTTGAGCCCTCCATTGCGCGAACGCTTCGCTTTGACGTACCACCTCGACTTTTACTCGGACGAAGAAATCACCCAGGTAGTGAAGCGGTCAGCGATGATTTTGTCGGTTCCGATCGATGAAGCTGGTGCCGAGGTCATCGCTAAAAGATCGAGAGGAACGCCGCGGATCGCGAATAATCTTTTGCGACGCGTAAGAGATTTTGCGCAGGTGCGAGGGGATGGCAAGATCGATTCGGGCGTTGCCGCAGAAGCGTTGCGCGTCGAAGGTGTAGACGAGCTGGGCTTAGACCGATTGGACCGGTTATATCTCGAAACTCTGGCGAAAAACTACGGCGGGGGCCCGGCAGGCATCAACGCTCTCGCGGCGTCGGCGAACGAAGAGGTTCAGACCTTGGAGGATGTAGTTGAGCCGTTCCTGTTAAAGATCGGATTCATCATGCGCACCCCGCAAGGGCGCAGGGCCACACCGCAAGGGATGGTCCATGTGGGAGCGCCCGCAAATGAGACAGGCGCATCCAACGCTAGTCAACACTCTTTGCTGTAAGCCGACGCTATGTGGCGGCGGTTCGAGAGTATTCCATCGCTTCGGCGATCAGTTCGTCCGGGATGTCGTCGAACGAAGCGTAGTTCATCGAGTAGAGCCGTGCATAGAGTCCGCCGTGGGCGATAAGCTCATCGTGGTTTCCCGTCTCGATTATCTCGCCGTTTTGCAACACGATGATGCGGTCTGCCCCTCGAATAGTTGCAAGCCGGTGCGCGATCACGATACCGGTCCGCCCTTCTAGCAGGCGCGCGAGCGCTTGCTGGATGAGCAGCTCAGTATAGCTATCAATCGATGCCGTGGCCTCGTCGAGGATCAGAATCTTGGTATCGGCGACGATCGCTCTCGCAAAAGAGATTAGTTGGCGTTGACCCAGTGACAGGTTCCCGCCGCGTTGTTCGAGTTCAGTGTCATAGCCATTGGGCAGACGCATGATGAACTCGTGCGCGCCGACAGCACGAGCGGCCACAACGACCTCTTCTCGGGTAGCGTCGAGTTTGTTGTACCGGATGTTTTCGAAGATGGTGCTGGAGAAAAGATATGGCTCTTGGAGGACCATTCCGATATTGTTTCCGAGAGTGCTGAGTTCTACATCGCGGACATCCTTTCCGCTGATTAGAATCTCCCCTTCCCAGATGTCGTAGAAGCGGTGAAGCAACGACGTGATGCTGGTTTTTCCAGATCCAGTCGGGCCCACAAGCGCAACGGTCTCACCCGGTTCCACACGGAAGTTGATATTTTTCAGGATCGGTTCATCTTCTAGATACCCGAAGGTGACGTTCTTGAATTCGACTGAGCCGTCGTTATCGACCAGTGGTTTGGCATCTTCTTTGTCTTGGATATCGATTGGGACATCGAGGACTTCGAAGATGCGTTCACCAGACGCCATGGCGCGTTGGAAAACGGCGTAGTGCATGGTGATGGAGCGGATGGGGTCGAAGAAGAGTTGGACGTAGAGGATGAAGGCGAGCATGGAACCGATTTCTAGGGAGTTCCCGAGGACCATGTTTCCGCCGACGACGATGATGATGGCCATTGCGGCGCCGGACAGCGTATCGACGACGGCAATCATTATGAGTCCGATTTTTGCGGCGCGTTTGGCGGCCCATAGCTGCTCGTCGGTTTTTTCTTTGAACAGGTCGAGGTTTACGTGCTCTCGGCTCATGCCCTGCACTACTCTGACGCCGTTGATGTTCTCTGCGAGAGCGCCACTGACGATGGAGCTGGTTTGGCGCGAGTAAAGGAAGGCGCGGCGGGCGACGGGCAGCCAGATGGCCCTAACGATGGCGAGGGTTGAGACGACCGCAAATGTGAGGAGCGCGAGCTTCCAGTCCATGATGAGCATCGCGATGACGATGCCGAATAGGAGAAGGAAATCGCCGATGCTGATGACGGCGGTTTCGAGGAACTCTTGCAGAGCGGCAACGTCTCCTTGCAGGCGGGCCATCATGCGTCCAACTTCGGTTTTGTCCATGAACGACATTGAGACGCGTTGTAGATGTGCGTACATTGCGCGTCGAAGGTCGATGAGGATGTGTTCTGCGATGCGTCCGACGATGATGTTCTGGACATATCCGACGATGACATGAAGGACGACGGCGCCAAAAAACAGCCCGACCATGATGAACAGGATGTTGCGGGCGTCGGATGCGTCGCGTTGTCCGATATCTAGGACATCGTTAACGGTGATTCGTATGATCCAAGGCAGTGCGAGGACGGAAAGTGCGAAGATTATGACTGCAACGATGCCGATGATGAGGACGTTGCGGTAGGGGCTGACGAAGCCTAGGAATCGGCGAATGACGTCGCCGTTGTATCCAGCGCTGAAGATCTCTTGGTCGAGGTCTCGTTGCTGCGCGTTGCGGTCATCGACCCACTGCGGTCGCGGGGACTGGTCGTCGGTTGGTCGGCCTTGTGTTGCGTCGGTAGTTGCCATGGTTAGACGTCGCCTCCGACGTCATCTTCGGGGCGGATCTGGAGTTCGTAGAGGTCTCGGTATTTTCCGCCCAGTTCAAGGAGTTCGGCGTGTGAGCCGCGCTCGACGATCTTTCCGCCTTCGAGGAACAGGATTTCGTTGGCGTGCATCAAGGAGCTGAGACGGTGGGAAATGATGATGGTCGCCCGGTCGGATGTAACTTCTTGAAGTGCTGCTCTGATGCGCTGTTCGGTCGCGGCGTCGATGGCGGCGGTTGAGTCATCGAAGACGATGATTTGCGGATGGAGCATGATGCTTCGAGCGATGGACAGGCGCTGCCTCTGACCTCCGGAGAGGGAAACTCCGCGTTCACCGACTAGCGTGCCGTAACCGCTGGGAAGGCGCTCGACGTATTCGCTCATTTGGGCGTGTGCCGTTGCGCTTTCAATGTTGCGGTGTTCGGCCCACGGATCGCCATACGCGACGTTGTTGTCGATTGTTGTTGTGAACAGGAAGGTGTCTTGTTCGACTACGCCGACGGTTCTGCGGAGGGAGGAGAGGGTTACTTCTGAGATGTCTTGGTCGTCGATGAGAATGCGCCCGGCAATGGGGTCGTAGAAGCGGGGAATGAGGTGAGCGAGAGTAGACTTGCCGGAACCAGGCGGGCCGACGATGCCGATGGTGTGGCCAGGCCGAGCTTCGAATGAGACATCGGTCAGCACTTGCTCATCTCCGTATTCGTCCATGTAGGCGAAATCGACATGCTCGAATCGGAGCGCGCCGTGGGTGAGGACAAGGTCTTTGGCGCCTGGACTGTCGTCGATTTCGGGGATTTGGTCAAGGACTTCGAAGAGTCGTTTGCCGGAAGTTGCGCCTTGTGCCCAACCTGCCACAACCATTCCTAGTTGCCGTACGGGGTTCTGCATGATTGACATAAATGCGAGGAACTGCGCGAGATGTCCCAACGAGAACGGGTCGTTTTCATCGAGCACCTTGAGTCCTCCGACGAGCAGAACGACGGACATGACGCCAAGAAACGCGAGGGTGATGATCGAGAGGTTTTTGGCTCGGACGCCGACCAAGTGGAATGCTCTGTTGAAGGCTTCGTTGGATGATTTGTCGTACTTCTCCATTTCGTACGGTTCAGCGGAGAAAGAACGGACGACGCGGATGCCCTTTAAGTTTTCGTCCATCACTTTGGTCAGGCGTCCCATTTCCTCTTGGTAAAGGCGCCACCCTCTGGAGGTTTGAAGACGAGCGACGATGGAGCGCCACGCGGCGATGGGGACGAAGCTAAGGCTGATGAGTGCGAGTTCCCAGTCGACGCGCATCATCAGGAATGTGCCGGTGCCGACAAATATGGCGAGGTAAACGACCCTGAGCAGGCCCCGGCTTGCGAATGCGCGGATGCCTTCGATGTCTAGGAGGCCGCGAGTCAGCAGATCCCCGGTGTGTACTCGGTCGTGATAAGCGAAACTGAGTCGCTGCAACTTCTCGTAGTAGAGCATCCGCAGGCGGTATCCGAGTCGTTGCGCGACGTTTTCGCTGATGTACATGTGGCCGAAAGTGAATAGGCCACGCAGTACCGCCGAACCGAGCAAGAACAAAGCTGTGATTAGCAGCGTCCGTTGCAGGGCGTTCGTATCGGGGTTTGGTGAAGTGAATGCTTTTTCGACGGTATCGACACCGTTACCGATGAGCAACGGTATGAATAGCTGGAACAGGGATGCGCCGATGATGAAGACGAGACCGATCGCGAGAAGTCCGGGGTAGTCAAGTGCCATGCGGACGATGCGCATCAGCACTCTGAAGCTACCAGCTTCAGCTTGGGAATCCGAGCGCGCCGGTACGCTGGCGGTACCACTAGTCGCCGACACAGCCGTAGGCATGGTCAGGCGTTTGAATAGGTTTATGAAGAAACCCATAAGATTAAGATTCTACGTTCTGTTTCGCGTTGCATCACGTTTTTGGCGACATCTTGCGAGCCATCGTAGAAATTCCGTGCCCCGAACCGGTTGCGGCTTGCTAAGCGTTTATCCCTCTCGTTCGCGGGTTGCAATTGCGCTAGAGTCGTAGGTGCGTGACGCAAGCGCCAGACGTTGGTGTGCGTTTCCCCTGCGTTTCACACGTCAAGATATGACCAATCCATCTGTCAGCGTCGGCTCAAGCAACGGTGTTGCCGTCGAAAACGGCTCCAATGCATCTCCCAATCCCTACCGCGCTCGATACGCCACCAATCGTGACGCCTTCGCCATCGACTTCGTGATCAAGGAGGCGTTCGGAGCGACGGCCCCCAAATCTTCGGCGGCACGGGAGATGAAGCGCAAAAACACGACCTACATAGTTGTGACTAAAGATTCTCAGGGCGGCCACGGTGGCGAAGTAGCCGATTACAAAATGGGGATGAGTTGGCATCGCAGATTGAGGTCGTTGGTTTGGACCAGTGATATCGAACCTGTTCAGAGTTCGCGATCAATCGTGGGTCTGGTTGGGATATGGACTCCAGTTGACCAAGCTCACATCATGGTTATTGCCTCGAGACCGAGTGAGCGGAGGCAGGGAGTCGGGGAACTGCTCACCATCGCCACGCTTTGCGAAGCCGCGAAGATCGGTGCCACAAACGTCACTTTGGAAGTCCGCAAATCCAACGGCGTTGCGCAAACGCTCTATCGAAAGTATGGCTTCAACGAGATCGGGATTCGACGGCGTTACTACTCAGACAATCACGAAGACGCGGTGATCATGGCTACGCCGTCGTTCGCCAATTTGGATTACATCCGGGCGCTTCATCGCAGGTGCGGAGGCTATTTCTCTTCGAGAGGCGATACCGAAATCCAAGTGGATCCTTGGCAGTATCTAACCTTGCCCGAGTAGGAAAATTATGACGGCGACGAACGCACCGATGGCGAACACAATGCTCCAAGTGGCCCATCGTTGCTGAACTGCCAGAAACTTCTCTGCACTTTCCCATTGGCGAGCGCGCCAAGCCATCTCGTTGCCTTTCAGCCCCAATATCAACATCACCCCTATCAGCACGACGAAGCCCAACGTCCTCAACGTCGGCACGGGTAGCAGAGGCATAAATCCGAGGATCGTCCACCAGAGTCCGTGGACCACGCCCCATATCGGTCCCAATATGAAAGCCGACCAGTTCCATCTTTGGATTTCTTGGGGAGTATCGTCAGGATTATCACCGGATGGCCGGTTGCGCCTCGAGAAGCCCCACTGACTTGGTCGAAACGTTCCTGCGCCGATCCGATATCCGGTAGCTCGGTCTTTCCCGCTAGACGCCTCGCTACGTCGGCGTTGACTGCCAAAGCCCAGACCTCGGTCTGCTTCGTCGCGGTGCATGTCGGCACCGTCCGGCGATATCCGAGTGTTTTGGTCAATCTCGGCTGAGCACACGGCGCAATACGAAGCGTGAGCTTCGTTCACTGAAGCGCAGCTTTGACAACTGGTGAACCCTAACGGCGGGACACGCGATGGATCCGGTACGTAGACGCGTTCTCCACATCGGTTGCAAGCGTAGTCGTCCGCGTCTGCAGAGGTGCCGCAGTGCATACAGTAGATCGTGTTGTTTTCAGGATCTGGCGATTCGTTTGGCGATTGGCCTGTCATCGACGTAAGGCTCAGATAAACGACACTGGCGTCGCGATGGTGGGGCTGGTCGTTCTAATGGCTAATCATACCGTTAGGATGTTTCCGGGTTGTTTTTCGATTAACGTTTCACGCGGCGGCCGAATCAGGTTCAAGTTCGGCATTGATGAACATCGCCATCGCGTCGAGAATGTCATCTAATTCAGCTTCACCCAATTCGTCGATCGCGGGCGTCGGTGGCCTGATGGCGGGCGAAGCGAGCAATCCGCGTCTAGCCATGATGTGTTTGCGTATTGAAAGGCCAAGTCCGGCAGTGTTTTCATATCTGATCAACGGCAACCAGCCGTAGAAGGTTTGCCGAGCACCTTCGACATCGCCCTGACTGAATTGCCGGTGAATCTTCACCAATGCCTCAGGGAATGCAAAGCCTGTCATAGTGCCGACGGCGCCGCGCTGCAGTTCTTCGAACAGGAACGCTCCTCCGAGCCCTCCAAATATGCCGATCTGATCATCCGATGCGCGCCGCACCGCGGAGATTTTGGGCGGAGTCGGAGGGTCTTCGAGTTTTAGGTACTTGGCGTTGTCCAGATCGGCATTCAACCGAGCGATGAATTCGGCAGACATGTGAACGCCTGTTTGCTCGGGCAGGTCTTGGACGACGATCGGGATCTCCGATGCGTCGTCGATGTGGCTGTAGTACGCGTAGACGGCGGCATCGTTGGGCTTCGCCAACGACGGTGGGGAAGCCATCACCGCGGTTGCGCCGGTGCTCTGAGCTTCCCGGACGCGATCGGCCACTTGGACTCCGCTGTGTCCGCTGACGCCTACAGTGACCGTCAATCGTTCGGCGCACGCGTTAACGACGGCCTCGATTATCGGCGCTCGTTCCGCGTCCGTCAGGCGGTGTGCCTCGCCCATGACGCCCAAAGTGACGACGCCTGTGCAACCAGAACGCGCAGCTTGATCGACGAGCCGGGCGATTGAACGGGTATCTACCGAGCCATCGGCCGCAAACGGCGTTGGCATCATGAAATGTATGCCTTCGAAATCGATCTCGGTCATCGGAATCTCCATCCCAATCTGGCAATCGGCGAAGTCAACTTGCCGAATAGTCTATCGAACCGTGGATTGGTTCATTGAATCGGACATCTCTCGATGAATTTGTGAATTCATCGCTGGTGTACATGCGATGTATGATTACCACTAATTGGCGCACATACGAGCGCTTGGGCGGCGTTTCATTCAAGAGCGATCATACCGTGACTACTACCGTAACCACACCACAAACCAACTGGGAACCCGATGCCGCGGGAGCGCGGGTTTTGCAGGTCGACGGCGAAGAAATCGCCAACTTCGAAGAGCAGAAGGAGCGGTTCAGGGCAGGCGACTTCGAAGAGACCTTATTTATGCGATTCAGGCTCCGCCAAGGGGTATACGGCCAGCGACAACCGGACCGTCAGATGGTTCGCATCAAGGCACCGTTCGGGGGACTTACCGCCCGCCAATTGGAAGTCTTAGGTGAAGTCTCCGAAAAATACGCGCCGCTGAAGAAGGGGCACCTGACTACTCGTGAGAACATTCAGATCCATCACGTTCCGCTCGACGAAACGCCGGATCTGATGCGTCTTATCGGAGATGTTGGCTTGACTACCCGCGAAGCCTGCGGTAACACAGTTCGCAACGTTGTCGCACACCCCACGGCCGGCGTGTCTAAAGACGAAGTGTTCGACGTTTCCCCATACGCAGCTGCCTACGCGCGATATTTCCTGCGACACCCTACGACACAAAACATGCCGCGCAAGTCGAAAACGGCCTTCTCTGGCTCCGAAAAAGACGAAGCCATGACCCCGTTCCACGACATGGGCTTCATCGCCCGCGAGCGTGATGGCAAACACGGTTTCAAGATCGTCGTCGGTGGCGGGCTATCGATCATGCCGCAGATGGCGGAGACATTGAGCGAATTCGTGCCCGTTGAGGACTTCATCCGACACGCCGAAGCCGCCTTGAGAATCTTCAACCGCCAGGACGAAGAGCGTAAGAACTTGATGCGCGCTCGCATCAAGTACACCATCAAACGCCTCGGCATCGAGAAGTTCCGCGAAATGGTCGCCGAAGAGCTCAAGGGAGATTGGGCGAACAAAGAGATCGATCTCGACACGCTGCTCTTCATCGAAGACGAAAAAGCTGACGCGCCTGCACCACCCTCGAACCCCACAACAGAACCGACCAACGATGCAGACTACAGCCTCTGGAAGGCATCTTCAGTTGAAGACCAGCGGCAAGAAGGCTTCAACGTCGTCTACGTCCGTGTCGAACGTGGTGACATCTACGCGGAGCAGTGGCAACCCCTAGCCGACATCGCTCGTGACTACGCCGGTGGCCGCGCTCGAATCGACCAGCAGCAGAACATCGTGTTCCGATGGGTGCGAACAGAATCGTTGTACGACGTTTATCTGGCGCTCAAAGAGATTGGAATGGCAACGAGTGGTCGCGAGACCATCCGCGACATCGTCACTTGCCCAGGCACCGACTCCTGCAAGCTCGGAATTACTTCATCAATGGGCTTGAATAAAGCCCTTGGCGAAAAGTTAGACACCTTGGACGTTTCGGATCCGCTGGTTTCCAAGATTCACATCAAGGCAAGCGGATGCCCGAATTCCTGCGGTCAGCACCACGTCGCGAACATCGGATTCCACGGTGCAGTGATGAAAGGCGGCGGCGGCCAAGTTCCGGCCTACGAGCTGTTCATTGCTGGAGAATCGACCGACGGTCCGGTACGCGTAGGAAATCGGGTACGAGCTAGAGTTCCTGCCAAGCGAGCCGGAGAAGCCTTGGAGATGATCATCGATCACTACAAGGCGAACCGGAACGAAGGCGAAGAGTTCAACACGTTCGTCGACCGCGTCGGCGTTCAACCCTACGAAGACATGTTCGCACCTTGGAAGGCTGAGATCGGTCCGCTCGACAGAGAGAACATCAATACCTACATGGACTGGGGCAAGACCGTGCTTTACAAACTCGAGCGCGGCGAAGGCGAATGCGCGGTCTAAGTCGCGTTTGCCTAGGCGGATAATTCAGTCGACATCTGCGCCGTACCGATTCCTCAACACCTCGCGGCTTCGAAGCATTATCCCTTCGCTGTCAGGCGGTTTTCCAACCTCAAGGGTGGCGAAGTCGATGTCTAGACCCGATGAGATCAAGGGCTCCATCTCGTCGAGATCAAGGATGCCAGTACCGATTTCATGATGGTCTACACCATCGATGACGTCGTTGAGGTGCAGGTGGCGCACACGCGCGCCGAGGACTCTTATCGCGTCGGGAATCCCATCGCCTCTGTTGCAGTGACCAACATCAACAGTTGCACCGACGTTGGGGCTATCTGCAGCGTCGACCACGGACGCAAGTTCCTCGTATGACTGCAGGACGTAACCTGGATCGTGAAACAGGTTTTCGATACAGACGTTGATGCCCAGTTCCTCGGCGACTGGAGCAACTTCGCCTACGAACCGCTTTAAGTTCCGTATCGCTTCGCGACGTATTAACTCGGAACCGTCTTCGGGAGCCGCCAAGGTTGGCACGTCGATTTTGCCGGGGTGTAAGACGACTACTTTGCCGCCCAGATTCTTCGTCATCTCGAGATTGCGTTTCAAACTCTCCAAAGTCTCCTGCCACACGCTCGCGCTGTGCGAGCCCGGCATGGCACCGTGGTTATAGTGGAGATTAATCGTGATGCCGTGCGCATCTGCCACACTGCGGAGGTAGTTGAGATCTTCTTGCGAAAGTTTTTCCGCACAGTGGTGCCTACCATTCAGTTCGACCGCCTTGAAACCGTTTCCGATCGCGAAATCGATCATCCTATTGAGTGGGTCTTCGTCGCGGATGAGTGATGTGACGGCGAGCGTGGGCATTTGGGTTCCTCGTACGATGCACGGATTAGATTGCTTTCAACTAGGAAATTATCTATACATTGCCTGCCAGAACGTATGAATAGTCGCCACGTCTTTTCGGAAAAACGATCGTTTTCTATACTTTGGTTGTCATAATTCCGTCAATCTAGGGTTATTCCACAACTATCTGCGACGACCAGACCGAAACTCCCCAACCATCATGCCCAACATCGAATACGGCGACTACGTGAAGTTTTCGTTCTTCAAAGCGCGACCGTCCTGGAGGTTGCTCGAACCTAATCGCAAGACTCAACTACGCGAAGAACTCGTTGCCACGATCCAAGAGGCGGGTTACGACGCGGGTTCGCCAATATCGAGTTTCAGCGCCGTCGGTACT
>CAYRHG010000028.1:0-28321 GCA_964424025.1 uncultured Dehalococcoidales bacterium
GGGGGGGGGGGGGGGGGGGGGAGGCGTAGACGATGTTATTCGGAGCTCGTTCAGCATGTTTATAACCTCGTTCAAGGTGTAGATCAGACGACAGCCGGTAGACCCACGGTCTCGTCCATATTTAACCACGTGTTGGGCGGAATAATAACACTCCGCGGCGTGTTACGGTGCAGAAGGCGCGGCGACGATCGTCCGGCACGGCCCGCGGCGGCGCTCGACGGGTCGGAGCTTACGGGCCGGATCGTACTAGGGGAGTCCGTCGGTGTGCAGTTGTCCAAACCGCTGAAACTCCAGCGTTTCGATTGGACTGTGAGGCCCCCTGAAGCTTGAAGCGTTGATGTATGCCGCTAACGGCGGGTCCGGAAACACGAAGGTCTCCCGAACCTGCGGCGTCCTGGCAAATATGTCTGGCGTCGTCATATATCACCTGACAGTCGGCCCGGAGCCTGCGCCAACTCCGGCCAGCCGGAACGGCGCAACCACTCCTCGGCTCCTCCAACAAGGTATTCTTCTACAGGTCACGCTCTACTACACCCGTCCAGCGCTTGGAAAGAAGTAGCCTGGACTCGATATGCGCCAATCTCATACCGAGGCGAACAGTCCGGTTACCCCATGGTTGTCTGCTCTGCGTGGCCAGCTCTGCATCCTGGCACATCTACTCACTTGGAAGGGGGCGGCTGCAAGTCCACAGACCAAGAGTACCGGAGCCTTTGGTGCCTATTGAGAACTGCGAATGTTTCTAAGGCGTATCGGGAACATCAGGCTGATCGTCGTAGTAGGCGGATGTGAAGATTAGCCCGTCATAGCGGATGACCCATACATGCGCATACGTACTTTCAGAGGTCCTGACGTTGGGAAAGACGCTGCTGATCCAGATCCCATCCTCCGTAGCCGCTGCAAACTCCTCGCCGAGATTCCGGTCGCTGAGCAGACTAAAGTCTTTCAAGTCCGTACCAATGAGATGTTGAACAAAGGGTGCGATGCGCAGAATGTCGTTCTCATCGGCCAGGAGCAGACTCCACTGGCCGTCAATGCCCTCCTCGCTGCTGTACAGGGCGATTGTGGCGTCCAGTCCATTGTTCTCGTAGTAGTCGATGGCCTCTTGCACATACGCGATGGTATAGGCCGCAGGGTCTTCGACCTGCACGTAGTAGCCCGAGGCGAACAGCATCCCGTCACGGCGCACGGCGTAGGCCACCTTGGGGACTTCCTTCAGCGACACAGGGTGGGGCCAAAGGTATTCCACCCAGACTCCCTCCTCGGCGGCCTTGGCCAACTCCTCGCCCAGCCTGTAGCCGTTTGCGCCTACCACATCGTTGATGTCCGTCCCTATGAGATTCGGCAACAGGGGATGGATGTGATATATGTCATTCTCGTCGGTGGCGAATAGATACCACTCCCCCTCGAAGCTGGCCACGCTGTTGTAGTAGTTGAGCAGGGACTCCAGGCCCTCGTTCTCGTAACGCTCTATGGCCCGATTCACGTACCGGATCGTGTACTGCCTAGGGTCGGCGTCTCGCCAGGCCGGGGGACCGGTTTCGGGCTCGCCGGCGTAGTAGCCGGAGGCGAAAATGAGACCGTCGTGGCGGATGGCCCACGTGACCTTTTGCTGTTCTTGCCGGCTCTCGGGATGGGGCCACAGGTATTCCACCCAAAGGCCCTCCTCGGTGGCCTGGGCTATCTCCCGGCCCAGCTCCTGTCCGTCGGAGCCGACCACGTCCTTGATGTCGGTGCCAATGAGGTGGGGGAAAATGGGGTGGGCCACGTAGATGTCGTCCTCGCCGATGAGGAACAGGTAGAACTGTCCTTCCACACTGTCCCTGCTGTTGTAGTGCGCGACGACAGCGTCGAGGCCCTCGTTATCGTACTTGGCTATGGCCTTGTTCACGTACTCCTTGGTGGAATCCTCTACGTTTTCCACCAGCGCTGAATGGCCAGCGGAAAACACCAGGTCGCCGTGTTGGACGAGGAGGATTCGCCGTGGCTCTTCCAGTTGGGTGACCGGGTTTAAGCTCTGCAACTCAATCCAGTGCCCCTCCTCTGTGGCGAATTCAACCCACGCCCCCAAGTCGGACAATGGCGAGCCGGGGCCAATGTATTGGCCTTCCAGAGCGGGTATGGTGCGGAATATCAGCAGCGTGCTTTCGGCATTGTCAATCAGGACTAGCGTCCGCCCGCGATCCATGCCAGCCTCAGACCTGTAGAGCTCAAGGGTGGCGTCCAGACCGTTCTCCTCGTAGTATTCAATGGCGCTGGTCAAGTAGGCCCGGGTTAGTTCGTCGTCAGTCAAAACACCGGGGTCCGGTGTTGGATCGGGGACTGCCGTCGGCTCGGGCGTTGCTGTCGGCTCAGGCATTGCCGTTGGGTCGGGAACAGCCGTCGCCGTGGGGTCCGGCGCCGTAGTTGTGGTGGGCGCCGTCGTTGGGGCGGGATCGTCGCTGCATGCAACCGCAAAGGCTGCGATGCAGGCCACAGCCAGAATCAAGAACAATGCGCTTGCGCCGAGTGGCATTCCCCGATTCTTCAATGCTACCTGGTTAGCCCGTGCTTTACTCTCTCTCGTTCGCAAAGTTCACCCCCCTTAGATTGAGCGGGCCGACATTTCGTCATCTGTCCGAAGCTCCACTGCTGTGTACTGTGAGTCAGTCTTGACTTCCAGCAGACAATGTTCAGCATCGTCTATAGCTTTGGTGAGTTCTGGGTCGGGCCTCCTGACCCGTGAAATCCAACGCCTGAAATCCGGACCCCAAAGGATTACGCTTACCACAGCGGCCACCGCAAGGAAGAAAGTGACCCCAACAGGCGGGAAAAGGGTTTTCAGGGCCAGTTCCTCGATCATGGCCGCTCCCACCAGCACAATCGTGAAACCCACCGGTTTCCTGATTTGCTTGACGCATCCGCCCGTGCTAGCACCTATCCGGATCAAGGGCATAGCCCCGAATGTTTCTTCACTCCTTATTCTACATTCTACCACTCGGCGGGAGTGCCGGACAGGCGGAAGGGGTGGTGCCAAGGTGGCGCCACCGGGGAAGGCAGGCTGACTTGCCATGATTTACGCTATGGAATTACAGGCTCCCCAGTCATATCTGGAAGATGGCTCAGCCTACAGTCCTATTCCGGCCAGCCTGAGGCTTCTGCCCTCACTCCATCCCGACGCTTCACACTACAGGGATCGCAAGCCCTCGGTGAGCCGACAGGCTACCGAGCCGCATCTCGAAGATGGCGGTATCTACCGTAAGCGGTGGTGGGCAGGCCTACTCAACAAAGACCGTTTTAGAATTTGCGATTCGGCTTTGAATCGTTTCTGTTCGAACTACCAGTTTGAAGTGCTTCGCGCGAATTTGCATCGAATGTGTAGCAAGCCAGAGCCGACGTGTGGAAGCGGTGGGGCTGTAAAAGTCTCGTTTTTCGGGCGAGTTTTGAATCCGGCCTAACCTGACGACCCATTCCTGACTATAAGACAGCATCTCTTTCGAGTTGAGATGTCGCAGTATTGGGCATGCTTTCGAGGTCTTCCAAGCCCTGGGGATTCACCTACGAAGGTATAGGGATCTCACGACGGCCCCCAATTGACACCGTGCTCATGGGTTGGCTGGGAACGGGCGGACCCAAGGGCAAACGATGAAAGTCGACACACTGGAAGATAAGGATATTGTCTAGGGAATTATCCCTCCAGGTAACCCAAATCCCACTCTAATGACCTTCTCCTATATAGGATATCTGTAGGGTTATTGAGGCTATTCGGGGTATGCGGCTCGGATCGCCGCCTGCTCCGAGGGGATGCAGAGGGTTTTTTCGACTATAGCCTCGAACTCTGATTCTTCCAATCCCTCGAAATCATCATCGTCAGCTCCGGTGATGGTTCCGCTTCGGGGTGACGTCCGATTGGACTTCATAGGGCCAAACTCCTCATGTCAGTATCTTACCTGTCGGCAACTATTCCAGGAAGAAGAGTTGCACGACCCACAGCGCGGGATATTTCCAAGCGAATCCTAGCGCGACCTCCTCGAACTCTGGATCGAGAATGTTATCGCGATGGGCGGGACTGTCCATGAGTCCGCGATGCACTCTTGTTAGATGCCCATGAATTGAGACATTGAGGTAGTCGCCGTCGGGATCAAGGCATCGGATTGAACGCCATGTTTCTCCTGTCCTTGGGTCATGAGTCATTACATTGCCTAATTCGATTCCCTGAACAGCTATATTTTCCGCTATCAGCCGATACCGATTTTCGTCGCCACCTGCCAAGATGTATCGATCCCAATGTGAAGTTCTGCCAGTGCGGTGACGCAGGTAGCAGCGGGTCATCATGTCCTCCGCGTGTTTCTGCGCGGCAATTTGCCCGGCGGAATCGCCGCTGAGTCTCAACGGACTTAACCCCTCCTCTTCTCGTTGGTCGTTGATTAGCTTCAGCATCATGGTCGTCAATTCATCCAGCGTTTCGTCTGAGAGTCCCGAAGCGGTTGGCGACGGAGTTGCCGCTAGCTTCTCGACGATGACGGTAACCGGCACTTCTCGAGTAACTTCGATCTCCCGTGTGACTTCAACCTCACGGGTCACATAGACCTCGCGGGTTACCGCAACTTCGATTCTTCGTGTGACTTCGACCTCCACCGTGACCGGCACATCGCGAGTCACCTCGACTTCTTTTTCGATCTCGACGGTAACAGGAACATTAACCGTGGAAAGCACCTCTCGTTCAACTTCGACCGTCACGGGAACTTCGATTGTAACCTCGATTTCACGCTCGACCTCCACCGTAATCGGCAATTCTCGCGTGAGTTCTATATGGACTTCACGAGTCACTTCGACCAGACGAGGAGACTCGGCGCAACTGGACACCGCCAGCAAAACGACAGCGCCAACTCCACTCGCAAACAGGGCAGTCAATAAACGGATGGGCACAAAGACCTCCTTCGCCAAAATGGCGACGCTCCTAGACTCGGCTGTCCAGCTGTTCGCCTCGGGAACTATGCACCGCCGCCTCGCCCGTTCCCCAACCGAGCTGTCGGCGCAGCTAACGATGCGAACACATGTGTCCGAGGGGGGATTCATGCGCCGCATCGAAATATGCCACTGTCCCTCGCCGATAAGTAAGAAACAGAGCAGACCATCCCGCCCGAATCGTAGCAGACTTGCAATAAAATTAAAATAAAGAACACCGTATCTCTTATATAGATACGATTGTATTCCCCCTGTTGAACCTGTGGCGGGCCGGAACCGGTTCAGCAGGACCGGGCTCGAATGCGCTCCCGCGCACCCGGGACCATCCATCCCCGCAGGGTGGGAAGCTCCTACATGTTCAGCGGGCTCGTCGAGTGCTGCAGATGCAAGACGCTGCTCTCGGACCAGGACGCCAGGCGCGGCCGGTTCTCCTGCTGCGTCCGCCAGTCCCTGATCAAGCTTGGGGGCGGCGGCTGCGATACACCCAGGCTGAACGCCCGCCGATTCGAGCGGCTGATCGTCGGTAGGATTCGTCCCAGCATCCTCGCCAAGGACGGCGACGACGATGCGAAGTCAGTTGTGGTCAAAGAACTGGCCCGAGTCGGCTGCGGTTGGCGTCCGATAGCCGGCACTGCTTCGAGGCGATGCCGAGTCCGGTGGTCACTCGCGTCGGGGGCCGGAGTTGGCGATAGGCAGAACCGTCTTCGAATCGATTGTCATGCTTTGAGCAGCTGCCGGATTAAGTTGCCCGACGATCCTCGAGTGCTGGGTTATGACCACCCGAACCAGAGGAGATTTGGGAGCGCCGGCAAGCTCGTCGACATCATCCCGACGCGGCATCCTTTTCAACAGACCCATCCCAGCATCCGTCGTTTTTCCAGCCAGTGTCTCTTGGCGGAACGAGTCAGCGTCGGTTGTCACGGCGATATCTCTAAAACGTTGCCCTTGTCGATTGGGTCCATCGGTTGGTTGGGATCTGCTGCCACCATGGCGGCTCGCGTTATCATTGCCGCCACCGCCTTCTCCAAGAATTGGGTCTCGCCTTGGTCCAGCGATTGACAGATACCAAGTTTCTTTCTGGCTGCATCCCCGCCTTTGGTGGACGCCAGCTTCCGGACCTCTCCTAACAATTTGCGGCTGATCTTATGTTTCTGCGACGCGTCCTCGTCGTTTCGGCTTAAACCCTGGACAAACACGTCGTAGCAGAAATAGGCCATCGAGGGAAGCGGTTCGCGATCTTGGCGGTGTCCGATGTACCGGTGGAGCATCGACTGCACGTCGGGATTGTCGATGTCCATCCGGCGATCGCCTGGTGGCTGAGGGTATTGCCTTGTCACCGTTACCTTTGGAGCGCTCACCGAAATTTTTAATGGAACAGGATTGGGAGAAACCGAAATCACGCCAAGCGTTGGGTTGCGGTCGATCATCTCATCCCGTACGAATTTCAACGTGAATGTACCGGGTCCTCGCTCTAACGAAGCCCTCAACTCCCATTGCCGTATGAATGTTTGAACGACCTGTTGCGCTTGTTGCCGAGTCGGAAAGTGCTCCTTGAATTCGAACCGGGCTTCTCCGTCTCCAAGCCGGAGACGGAATGCTTCAAGTTCGATCTCTACGGTCTCCGCGCGGCTGTAATCCGACGATTCGTCGTGCTCGACGACGTAGACGAGGGCTGTGACATGCGGGTCTTTCACGTTTGCTCAAATCCCGGTTGGCGGTGGACTTAGTATGGGGGCATCAAAAGACGCGCCCAGTCGATGTCAGAATCAAATCGCCTGCCAATGATCGTCACTGACCTTCGTTCCCCTCGTAACACAAGTCGTCAATCGGACATGACCCTTGGCGAACCCCGCCTAACTATAGACGAAACCGTTTTCGAGTCGATTATCAAGATTTGAGCAGCTGCCGCGTTTGGTTGTTCGACAAACCACGATGGCCTGCCATATTCGACCGTCAGATGGAATCGGTTTGAACTGTGGTTTCGAATACGGTAAGTCTGCGTTGGGCGTAAGGCAGCACGACTGACAACCACTTCAGACTCTAGTATCCGCCACATCCCAATGTGGACCCCGCCAGCCTGCGCCTTCAGAGATCCAGATATTGCATTTCCCGAAACTCCGCGCTTGAATAACATCGTTGGCAACCCGAACTGCCGACAGTCACGCCATGACAATCAAGGGGGCGCTTCGTGGATCGTGCCTCTGGCGCCCCCGTGACTGCTAGCGCGTCAGTTCGAAGCGTCTGGAGTGACTGCCCTTTATCTCGTCTTATCTCCGTGACCCAACGCCTCAAGATCGGAGTGCCGTTCGCCGACGAGTCAGTCGTCGCTAGGCTTTCCTGAACCTCGATCCATACAGGATGCTGCCGTAGTAGTTGAACACGCGCCTGGCTTCGGGGTCATCGAAGGGATAGTCAGCACCCATCTGTCTCGCCGCGGCTAGGCCTGTGATGAAGCATGTTTCCTGGCTATTGATTAACGTGTGGGCACCGCAATGCCAAGTCCTTCTCCGGCCCTGGACGAAGCGGAACAGGTTGACGAGAAGCGCGGCGTGCCGGACGTCGTGGACGACGTGTTGGAAACTGCGCCGGTCGAGGATTTTCTTCTCATCGATCGGGCTGGCCGCGTTCCAAGTGACCAGGCAGGGTTTGTCCGACCGCTTGGCCCACGGCTGCTGGTTGTGCATGATGTAGGTGATCCCATAGTTGTCCGGTTTTGCCCCGTAATGCTCGATGTAGTTGCTCCGAGTCTCGAGCGGTTTCGTCTCGTCGTCAGGCAAAACCGAAGCGTCGAAGTGGACGACGGCTTCTCGATGCAGCGAAGCATCGTACCGGATCGAAGAGAGGATGTAGCTTTCGAGGCGCGTGGGGTTTTGGAGCATGGCCAACGTCTGGTCGGCGTTACAGGCGAAGATCACATCGTCGAACGTCTCCTGAACGCCGGCCGCATCCTCAACCACCACGCGTGCCGCGCGCCGATGGACCTTGCTGACACGCCGGCTCAGGTAGATCTTGTCGCGGAATCCGGCCGTCAGACTTTCATAGAACCTGCGAGTTCCCTGGTCCCACGTCCGCATCGGCGTGGCCCGCTCGATATCGAAAAACTCGAGATAACGAGCGAACAGGGCGGCGGGCATGTCGAAAACGTTGGTGGCCAGCGCGAAGTTGATAAACATCGGCTTCAAGATCTGGTACTTGAACTCGTCGGAAAAGCGCCCAAACTCAACAGAGTGCCCATACTGATGTAGTTGAACGGGTTGATGGCGTTGAGAAATTTGGACCTAGAACGCGTCAGCCATCCGATCCGGTGCAGATGTTTCAGGAGGTGTTGAAACTTTGCGATGTCGTGTTGCAGCTCGTCTCTTATGTCGGATCGAAGTCGTGCGCGTACAGCCGCCCGCCGTATTTGACGGCGTAGTTGAACCTATAATCGACAACCTCGATGCCGAACTTCTGCATCAACAGCACGATGTGGTGATAGACCGTTGGGATAAAGGCGATGACGGATATGTCGAATGGGACCGAACTACCGTCGTCTTGCGGCATATCGACGGTGACCGCGTTGCCGCCGATCTGGTCCTGGGCTTCGAACAGCCGGAAATCGAATCGGTCCGGGTGATGGTGCAATCCCCACACCGCCCCCAGCCCCGATATACCGCCAGCGATGATGGCGATTCGCCGGCGCTTCATCTCCTCAATTCCAGACGTTGCGCTTGCACCGATCCAGCGCAACGCGAGCCATGAAGTGTACCGCTGTCCAAGCCAGGCCAGCAATTATTCCAACACCCCACACGACCGAAAAATCCCGTAACAAAACGAGGTTGGACGGATGCGTTTCAACTGAAGTCGCTATCCACAACCATGCGCTGCTTCCACTAATGACCACGATGGCAATACCGCGAGGTTTATGCCAACCGTCGCCCCCTACTTTGAATATTCCCAAGAGTAGCAACAAAGCGACGCAGAAGCTAAGATCGGGGCCGCGATACCGGCGTCGCCGGACGGCTGATCGTCAGTGGCGCCTATCCGGCAACCGCCGTCCGTCGCGCATTTCAGCCTCCCGACGCGCTCCGCCTCGGTGCCGCGACTCGACCATTTGCACTTATGCAATCCCCGAACTGGAACCTGCAATTCCTACGCCGCCGAGAGCGTTTGCACTTCAGTCAAGCGCAAAGCGGAACACGTCCTGTAGGAGCGGAACATGCACCGGACACCGATCGCTTGCTCACGTCACGCGGGTTGGAGACTAAGACGGCGTCTTCACCTGCCTTTCCGCTTTGCCTCGAGCGGATTCGCGTTTGTGCAACATACTTCGATTCCCTGTGCACGCCCCCGACTTACGGGCACCGCCGGTCGCCTTGCAATCAGGGGAGCGGGGAATCGCGGACATGGCGCACATCGCGGAATCGGGTTAGGCCGACGGACCGTCGACCAGAGCAGACGGAATCAAGATCCTTCTCGCTGACACCTAGGCCCGTGCAATGGAAAAGGCAAACTCCGGGAGCAGCATCCCAGCGAGTACCATCCGAGGAGGATTCATCCGACTACCTCGGATGCCGGTTGGTTAATCAGTTAGCAGATTCTCGTGGAGCACGTGGTCATCGACAGCATCGATTCTTATGAGCGAACTCAGCGCAGACTCAATAGCCTTTTGCACGAAGAAGGCTCCGTGAACACGGCAGTCGCCCTTGCCGAAGCTCTTGTCGCCGGCCAAGGTCAAGAATTAAATGTCAGACACTTGCGTGCATGCGTATTCACGGACGCGGGCACCCGGCTCAAGAACCTTGCTTTGGTGCAGGAAAGAGTCCGGATCTGGGGCGACATGGAACCTCATGACTCGGCGATAATCTCATACAACCTGGCCAACGCCCAACTCCGTCTTTGGCAACTTTCCGTCGAGGAAGCTGGTCCGGGCGATGCCTGGCTGAACAGGCGCAGCCATCTTTACCAGGCCCGTAGATTGTTCAATCATGCGGCGCAACACAAGGACGCGGACATCGAGCTGCGTCTCAAGGCCCTTGCTGACTACGGCAACTCCTTCGACATCGTCGGACGGCATCTCGACGCGCTCGACTGCTACGAGCGCGCACTCATGCTCGACACAACCTTCGGCATGGCCTCGGGCAACCGCGGCATCGCACTTATCAATGTCGCTGCGCTCATGGGCAATCATCAATCACACGTGCTGCTGCAAGCCGCCGCCGATCTTGACACCGCGATCCGCGATCAGGACCGTGTGTTGCGCTGCGGCGGGCGATCAGCGCTTGAAACTTTCGAACGCCGTCGCTCTGAGTTGACGGTTGCGGACGACTTGCATCACAGTGCCGCCTAGCCTTCTCCTCGACTTGACGACCCGCATCTCGACTGGTGCCTGCGCAACGGCCTCTTTCTGCACGTTTCGCCTGATTGCATCAGGGCGGGGTCAGAAACCTTCGACGCAGTCACCTTCAGGAGCTTCACGTTGAAACTCGACGATGACGAAGTGCTGGAACGCGCCAATGAAATCGTCGATGGCTTCAACACGATTAAGCAAGGCTACACTGTCGCCCGCTATCTCGTTTGGCTCGCCGCCATCCATGACAGTCCGATTCAGCGACAGGCGCAAACGATCACGCGACGAACCTCGTTCTGGGATACGTTCAACTACGCTGACTGGGGCGTCAGACCGGGCATCGGCATCCAAGGACTCAAGGCCGCCTTAGACGTTCTAGATGCGATCGCGGCATTCGTGCACCTGTACTTTCGTTCCGACCGTCCAGTTCGCACTATTGATTTTCGCACCTTTCCGTACAGCGGTAGATCGGCGAAGGACCTCGCGGCGTCTATTGCCGAGGTGTTGAAGCGGCCCGAGCGGAACAGAGGTTTGACCGCGCTGCTAGACATGAGCGCCGAACTGGATGAGCAATTTGCATCGCCTTTGAAAAGGCTTGTTGAGCACCGACACGCCGCAACGCATCGATTCTTCTCGGTTCATAGCGAGGGACGACCTGAATCGTCCGATTTGATGCAACGACTCAGTTGGCAGGAACTCTTGGAAGAGTCGCTTGAATCCCTTCGCATCGCACGCGGCGCGATCCTCTATCTGGCTCAGATGATCCACGTACACGAGAAGTCTACGCATTCCCTATTGCAGGATGGAACCTGCGAATGGACTCCTCGCCGCGTCGATCGCGTGTCGCAACTGGTGAAATTCCACATGCGTCTCCGAAGCGGTATCGTTCACATCTGCCGTTCTCCGTCGCTTTCCTCGAAGCCGCGCGGGACAGCTCCTCCTCGCATCCTACGTCGCGACGGAGCCGTCACCCATCCGTGGATCGGCTTCAGCGCCACCCGCCTAGTCCTTGCACAGGCCGAGCGTGCAGACGCGGCGAAGCAGGCGACGACGCTTCGATCGGCGAATCTCCCCTGCATCGCGGCCATCCGGCGACGCGTCTCATCTTCGAGCTGGAACCGGTCCCAAGGATAGTCACCGGGAGGCAGCGCCAACCCGCAGACGCCGATCATCACGATCTCAAGCTCCAGCAGCTCCCGCTCGGCCCGCAGCTTCGCGAGATCGTCGGGCACCGCGTCGAATTCGTCTCGCAGTCGGTGCCTCTCGGCGACCATTGGCGCGCCAGTGCCGAACCTCGTCTCTTCGTCGGGCCCCGGCGCATCTTCGTCGTTTCGCTTTTTCGCATTCATGCGTTCTTCGCCCTCGCGCGCGATTCCGCGATTTCCAAAGCAGGGACTCGCGAACGGCCTGCCCGAAACGGCCTCGCGGAAACGCGCGGTTTGAACTTGCGCACGTCCTGCAGGGGTGGAACCGGCACCGGACGCCGATCGCTCGCGGTCTTGTAGCGCTTCCCGACGGTGTTCGCAGTTCTTGGGCTTGACTCCGCTTTGCACCGGACAGGTTCGCGTTTTCGCGCGCAAACCCCGTTTCCTGTACACGCCTGTAACCCCACACGGCATCCCTCCGGCGCAACGCCCTATAAGGGAGGACACAAGTGACCGAGCAATCGATTCCAATCCTGAACCGACAATGCGCTCCATTGGCGCCCGGGTCACCCGCTGTCAGAAACAGGAGGCATCGCGGAAACGATCCGCATCCGTCGACCCGCGAGAGTTGACTGGATCAAAAGACTGATGACGAACAACACTGGGTTTTCACTGGCAGTCACTTCAGCAGCAGCGGCAAATCGACCGCCAATCGTCACAGCGTGAACGGCGAAACTTTCATCATGTCGCTCATTGTCATGTTGGACATGAGCTGATGCTCGGCACTCGGCGGCGATGTGTGTGCCGAGCGACAATGCGCTCCATTCGGACGTTTGCTGATTTCCGTCGATGAAAGTCGGACGTAGTTTCGATGACCGGAGCCCTGCTATGTCTTGGTGTTCGGGCCAGAGCAATCAGGTCACCAAATTGTCCGTCAAAACGGTGGCTCAACTGGCTTCAAGAGACCGTTCGATCGGGGTTGATTCGAGTTTAGGAAATCTCTCAGATGCTTCAACTTCGTTAGAAGCTCGTCAAAAGTGACAATCTCAACGTTCTTCGAATTCCCGCGGAACATCTCGAACGATCTCAACCGATTCTCTTCGAACGGGACCTTGCCAATGATGAGACAACAGTGAAGCGAATAAGACTCCATATCGTAAATTCGGCTGTTGACTTTGATTTGTGCGATCTGTTGTTCAAAGCGATGCTTCTGGTCAAGCGTCTGGTTGATGGCACCTACCAGTTCAGAGGAAGGCGCATTCACGCCGTTGGCAACCTGTCTTTGATTGAGGAGCTTTGTCTGGGGCTTCTTGATTTCCACAATGGCTACATTGTTGGTCATGCTGTTTTTGACCAGGAAATCAGCGATCTTCTCTCCTGTCCCGAATATCGTCTGGCCTCCCACGGAAGCCTGATCATGCACTTTGATCACCGGATAGCCGAAAGCCAAAGTCAGCACGAACGGATTCTGGTTGAGGAACTCTTGCCACCTGCCTTCCCGGAGCCTTTTGTCGATCATCGTCTCGTAACGTTCTATCAGGTTGTCGAGCGTGGCCAGCTCGATGTCTCTTTTGAGACTTGCAAGCTTGTCCGACTTAGTTTTGGCAATTGCCCCGGTATTCCGGGACACCAATGTCAGCACGGCATCCTGCTCGTCATCTGACAACGGCGCACCGTCTCCCAAGGCCAAGTTTGTGATTTCGCGCCGCAAAGGACTTCGACCAAAGGGGATCGGCCGACCGGGTCGCCCAAGCTTCGAAGCAAAGAAGTTATACGTCGTCCCATCTTTAACGGATCTGACAGCTACTCGGCCGATATTTACGGTTCTATTGATAGACTTGCGGATCTGCTCAAAATCGCTTGCAGTTATGTGAAAGACAACTCTTTCATCTCCTGCCTTGTTACGATCGTCCTCAGAAATCAGTATCTCCGTGCAGTTCGTCAATTGTTCGACCGCATCGATTACGCTGCGATAGGTTGACACCAAGCCGAGTCCGTAATCGAAATCCTTGACGAAACAGGGTGGCAGGTCTTCCAGCAGCAGCATCACTTCATCCTGTGTCGAGGGCAAGGTCTCGGAACTTGCCAATCCCGCATCCGCGATGGTGATTCGTTCGATCTGCTTGTATTTGGGACCCAGCAGATCCCGACGGCTCACCCTCGTCTGGACAGGGTGAATCGTGAGGAGATGGTTCCCGGCGTCTACTCGAAGGAGCTTGGTCCTTTCAGGAAGAACTTCGTCAGGTTGAAGTTCTTCCTCGAAAAAGAGCCTCCATAGTTCTCGACGCTTCTGCGACAAGGAATAGAATACTTCGGCGCAATCCTCGGATCGTGACTCGACAGTCAGTTCGCCCGGGGAATCTTCTTCGGCCATAAAGTCAAAAAACCTCGGCATTTGACTCTTCCTCCCTTGTGCGTGAAATCACGTCAGCGATTCAGAAAGCGCGACGACTTGGCAGCACGATATGCACAGCCCGACAACCGTGTAGCTTTTGGCGAGATTTCGTCGGTATTTCGGGTATCGGCGTTGCTTCTGTCGTGCGATGTCTCAAATCGGCCTCAAAATTACGGGGGTTTCCATGAAGAGCGTTTCAAATCTCCTTAGCCATGCTATCGCACCAGTTTCTACCATCTTGAAGACACATGATCGAGGAAGCAAGATTCGATGGCGGCGCATTCTTCGCCGTCGATGACCGACACCGGCGGATTCGCCGATGTTCACGTAATCGGACGCCCAATAAAACAGTTTCTACGGTTCTAAACCGATTCACGACTTTGATGGAAACGTCTGGACGCAGACAGCCTTTCCGCAATGCTGGATTGGTCGCGACTCAATTTTGACAGGTTCGTCACAGGTGGCAATCCCAAAGCTGTACCAGAGCCTCTCGCAGTGATATCCCTCGTTTATCGGATTCGACCTTCGATCGGACGTGGATGACGCCGCCGACCAAGGTCAAGAAGGGATGCCGAGGGCCGTCGAGGCAATCTCGTTATCGATGCAACCCCACGCAACCAGAGACGCGGTGCGCCGCAATTGCTCAGAGGTCGCCTTACTCCTCGCGCATCCCTTGCCTGAATAGCTAGTGGTCGCTCCATGGAACGGCTTCGGGAAAAGGCGAATCATGAAGTCCTGCGAACAATGTCATATTTGTCAGGCAGATTCGTAAACGCTTGGATCGATCGCCCGCCCGGCGGCCGACTCTTCTCGGCCTGCGATGAACGTGGCTGATCTTTTTCGGGTTGCTGCGGTCTGTCACCGGGGTTGCGGCGAGCGCCACATGACTGCCAACATTCGATTGACCTTCGGCTGACCGTAGATTGCCGCATCGAAGCAAGCTCCTAAATCATGATCGGTCCGGCGCCATGGCGACTGATGGAAGACACGTCGAAAACGGCGGGGGCTGCAACGGCAAATCTTTGGTGACTGCCGGAAGACTGGAATCAGGGCGGCGACGTCAGACTCTCCGAGAAATGGAATAGACCGCGATGAGGATCCCGTGGTGGTCCGGTTTGATCCTTTTGATCGTGCTCGAGGGCGCGACGCTCCTTCTCGCATACCGCAACTGGTCGGACACGGGCAGGACTGCATGAAGCTGCCTTTTGAGAGGATCGCTTTTCGGTAAATGTGCCGCGATGACCGACCGGTTGCCGATCACGCCTACTGCCCGAGGCAGACGTCTCAATCGACATCGGTCGACAGATATGGGGACGCCGCCCAATCCGCCGACAAGACCTCCGCCTGCTCCAACACCGTCTCAGTCGCCGCTTCCTGTTTATCCGGCGGATAGCCAAACCTCCGCAACGTCCGCCTCACCAACACCCTCAACCGCGCCCGCGACGTCTCCCTAATCGTCCAGTCGATCGTGACGTTGTTCCGCACCGTCTTCACCAGATCACGAGCAATCTCACTCAGCACCTCATCGCCCATCACCTTCACCGCGCTGTCGTTGGTTCCCAACGCATCGTAAAACGCCAACTCATCCTCCCTCAATCCCAACTTCTCACCCCGTGCATTCGCTTCCCGCATCTCCCGCGCCAACTCGATCAACCGTTCAATAACCTCCGCAGCCTGAATCGCACGATTCCGATACTGTCTTAGTGTCTCTGCCAACATCTCTGCAAACGATCGAGGCTGGACGACATTCTGTTTCCGACGCTTGGTGATCTCCCCCTGCAGCAACTTCCGCAACAACTCCACCGCCAAGTTTTTCTTCTCCATCGTCTTCACTTCCGAAAGAAACTCTTCCGACAGTATCGAGATGTCCGGTTTTTTCAATCCTGCCGCTTCGAAGACATCGATAACTCCATCCGGGGAAACTGCACCCGCCACAATCTGCCGCACCGCCTGATCCAAAATCCTCGCTCGGAGTCCGTTCGTTCTCATCGCGCTTCATCAACGCCGCACGTACCGCCTGGAAAAACGCAACGCCGTTACGTTTCGCCAAAACCTCGTCACGCGGCGTCGCCAGCGTAAACGCTTGCGACAACTCTCTAACTTTCTCCAAACAACGATCGCGACCGTCATCCAAACCCAATATATGATCCTGAGCCGCAGGCAATAGATTCAACCGATCCTGAGCACTGCCAGACACCCAAACCGACCAGTCGAAACCATGGAACAGTCCCTCACATACCTCGTACCTCTCGATGAACACCGCAACCGCCGTATCTTTGTCCAAGTCCTCAACCGCATTCCCGGTGCCGCCACTCTCCGTATACGTGCGGACCGCCAACTGCAACGCGGGCGCCAGACCGAGATAGTCGACAATCAAACCGCCCGGCTTATCTTTGAACACCCGATTGACTCGCGCGATAGCCTGCATAAGGTTGTGACCCCGCATCGGCTTGTCGACATACATCGTGTGCAGACTCGGCGCGTCGAATCCCGTCAACCACATGTCCCGAACCAACACCACCTTGAACGGATCCGCGCTGTCCCTGAACCTATGCGCCAGCCCCTCTCGCCGACCTTTGTTCCGAATATGCTGCTGCCACGCTACCGGATCCGACGCCGATCCCGTCATCACAACCTCGATCTCACCTTGCGCATCATCCTCGTCGTGCCATTCGGGCTTTAACGCCACCAATTCGTTGTAAAGGTCGACACATATCCTCCGACTCATGCAGACGACCATCGCCTTGCCTTCCATCGCATCCCGCCGCTTCCCGAAATGATCGACGATATCCCGAGCGATCAGCTTCAACCGCTTTTCGGTCCCAACCACCGCCTCGATATGCGCCCACTTCGTCTTCAACCGCTCCTTTCGCTCTATCTCTTCACCCTCGGTCGCCTCATCAAACTCCTCATCGATATGCGGCCGCTCATCTTCATTCAACTCCAACTTCGCCAAACGGCTCTCGTAGTGAATACGGACCGTCGATTCATCTTCAACGGATCGTCTGATGTCATAGATGCTGATGCAGTCGCCGAAGACCTGCTTCGTGTTCCTATCCTCGAACTCGATCGGCGTGCCCGTAAACCCGATGAACGACGCGTTTGGCAAAGCATCCCGCATATGCGCCGCAAACCCGTCCACAAAGTCATACGGGCTCCGATGCGCCTCATCCGCAATCACAACGATGTGCCGACGGTCCGACAACATCGGATGCCGGTCGCCCCTTTCATCGGGGAAGAACTTCTGGATCGTCGTGAACACCACGCCGCCAGACGAAACCGACAACTTCCTCCTCAAATCCGCCCGACTCTCCGCCTGCGTCGGTGTCTGACGCAACAGATCGCTGCACGTCGAAAACGTCCCGAACAACTGGTCATCCAAATCGTTCCGGTCCGTAAGCACGACAATCGTCGGATTGCTCATCGCCGGCTCACGCACGATCCGACCAGCATAGAACGCCATCGTCAAACTCTTACCCGCGCCCTGCGTATGCCACACCACACCGATCCGCTTGTCACCGGGATCACCTCCAGGCTTGCGACCCGTCTCGTACCCGCTCCCGGTATCGACCAGCACCCCGCGTTCATCCACCAACTGAGACGCCCGAACTGTCTGCTCCACCGCATGGTACTGGTGATAACCCGCCATCTTCTTAACCGGCACGCCGCCACCATCACCCTCGAACACGATGAAGTCCCGAACCATCCTCAAAAACCGCCTCGGCTCGCACAATCCACGTATCGTCACCTCCAACTGCGGGATCGTCGCATCCGCCACTTCGTCTCCGGAAATCGTCCGCCAAGGCTTGAACCACTCCTTACCCGCCGTCAACGTGCCGACCCTCGCCTCCAGACCGTCTGAAACCATCATCAACTCATTCATCGAAAACAGCGTCGCCAACTCCGAATTGTAAGTCTGCAACTGCTGCCAAGCCGCCCAGGTCGTCGCATCCTCGACCGTCGGGTTCTTCAACTCGATGATCCCCAACGGCAACCCGTTCACGAACAGCACAATATCCAGCCGCCGACTGTTCTTGTTCTCCACCACCGCGAACTGATTCACCGCCACGAAATCGTTCGCCCCGACATCCTCGAAATCAATCACCCGCACCTGAGCACCGCGTATCCGCCCAACCTCGTCCCGATACTCCACATTCACCCCATCGACCAGCATCCGATGAAACGACTCGTTCTTCACCGCCAGCGACGTCCCAAGGGGGGCCGTCAACTTCCGAAACGCATCCTCCAGCGCCTCGAACCCCAACTCAGGATTTAGCCGCTCAAGTGCACCGCGCAACCGACCTTCGAGGATCACCACACCATAATCGCCCCGTTCCGCACCCACCGATTCAGGCCCAATCTCATTGCCGTTGGTGGTTTGCCAATCGAGCGCCAACTGTTCGACATCGTCTTCGGTGATGGTGGTCATGGTTCAATCGCGTATGCGCACTCGAGCATGTTCCACAATCCAAAGATGACCGTCTGGAGATGATCCGGCTAGCGTATTGATCAAACGGGTGCCGACTTCCATGAGCGTGTCTCGGGTTTGATTGGAGAGGCGAAAAACGATTATCCCGGGATACTCCCTAGGTGGATATGCTCTGATATCTGCGAAGTCGGCATCCTGCGTTACTAGGAAGCGTTCTTCAGCGAGGCAGGCTGCCAAGACCTCCGGGTCCGAGGCACCACCCATTCCCTCGTCGAGCACTGTCTCCGCGTCATGGCCAGAATCCATAAATAGTCGCTTGAGCTCAAGCGGAAGATTTTCGTCAAGCTTGACCCGCAAAGTGTGTGCCTATGCACTTAACGGCACTATGCGTTCCTTGGCAAGCTCAGCACCGTACCGCAACGCCGCCTCGACTGCATCAGCGGAAACCGATGGGTAGCTCTCAACAATCTCCTCAACGGTTAACCCGGCAGCAAGGTTGTCAAGGATGACAGAAACCATCACCCGAGTGCCGGCTATACAGGCTTGACCGTGGCAGACGTTGGGATCAACGGATATGTGTTCATGCCAACTCACGATTGCTCACCTGCAAGATGCTTCCCTGCGCTCCATCTTAACGCAACGATGTTTCAACGTCGCGTGTCCCTAACCGTAGGGGCGTTTCGCGAAACGCCCCTGCCACCCATCGTCGATGCCGCTCACCCCACCAAATCCCTCACGCCAGAGTTCTCGATAACAATCCACATCGCCAAGCTCCCGTGCAAACCAGCAAACAAATAAGGTACCGAACTCTCAATCTTCGAGACTTCCTGATAAGTCTCACCACGGCCTTCCTCTCCCAAGCGCCACTCATGTGTGTACACTGCCGCCGGCAAACGTTTCTCCAACTCGTGAATGATCTCGAACTTGATCTCATTCAAGTCGACGTGCGACTTGATGATTGCGCACCAAACCACAGATACTGCAATCCCCACTACAGGTATCCCCAACGCCGTCCAGCCAAGATCGATATTCGCGTACAACAACCCGTACAGCGCCAAGATCGCCGCGCTAAGCGTCAACATATGGCGATTCGAAGCCACTCTTCGCGCACTCACATTCTCCGCAGACTGCACGTAGAGCTTGTACTGCTCCAGCAAGTGCGCGTTGAACGAATCGCCGTATGACGCGCTAGTGTGTCGAATTAACCTAGTGTCGGTCTGATCTGCCACTACTTCACCCCAGTTCAGCAACAAGCTTTTTAAGATTCTTCTGCGACCACTTGTGAATCTTGTCGCTCCTAAGAGCTGTTCTAGGTTTCTTACACGTCTTTTTCTTGCGTCCTTTCAATAGGAGGTACGGCTTACCTTCTTCACGCATTATCGTGACCTCGGCAGCCACTCCCGCAGCCTGATCCGTATGCTCTCCGCACAGAACTATCGACAGATTAGTCCTGCGGATGCGGTCCCTGACCTCTTCCTTCCATTTTTCGTCTATCGGCTCCTTGAGCGACCACTCGCTGACATGGAAAGCCAACTGAGGGTTTTCCGATTGCGCCAGCAATGAGCCGTAAATGTCCTTGTCGTGATCGTAATCAAAACTGATGAACGCACTCTTGGTACTCCTCATCGCTACCCCTTATCTTGTAGGGGCGTTTCGCGAAACGCCCCTACCGCACCTGACCGAACCCGATTCACCGCCAGAACGAAATTCACGACGTCGCCCCCAAATGCTTACGCCACAAATAACTCGCAAACGACGCACACGCTCCCAACATGAACACGGCTTCATCCTGACCTACATTTGGTTGCCCTTGATCCAAAAGCGAATGCCGAACCCCTTGCTCGTCGCTGGTGTATCCGTAGAGCCTCTCCAATCCTTGATGCAACGCCGGATGCTCCAAAAACCCGTCCCTTCTCAACCGATCCAATGCCGCGCCTAATGTATTCGTTCCAGGTGCGATACGACGCGCCACCGATTCCACCGCGCCGATGCTCTCGTGCACACTCGGTGCCCACTCACCTTGATTGATAAAGGTCGCGGACTGAATCAAGTGTTGACGTGCACCTTCCAACCCGTCTTCATTCAATTGTCCTATAGCGTCGATGATGGCCCTGCCTTCCTCAGGCGTGGCGGCCGGGTAAATTGTTCTAGTCTTGTGATCAAAAACATAGGCGAGAGGATGTCTCAGAAACGTTGCCAACACTCTAGCTATAAATCGATTGGGGCATTGCGGATGTCGAACCATGAAGAGAATCAAATCAAACACCTTGTTGAAA
The DNA here is from genome assembly GCA_964424025.1 of uncultured Dehalococcoidales bacterium. Taxonomy (GTDB): domain Bacteria; phylum Chloroflexota; class Dehalococcoidia; order Lucifugimonadales; family Lucifugimonadaceae; genus Bin127. Next base: position 20,519 of record CAYRHG010000028.1, read on the forward strand.
CTCGTATCTAGCAAATATGGCTTGTAAATTTCGTAGATTTCGTCATCATCCGCATCAAATTCATCGAGTCCTTCATAGAAAAAACTGGAATGCACATCCATTAGAACCTGATTCCAAGCTTCTGTGACCTTCCCGTAATGAGGGCGTTCCTTGCGGTCCGTGGCATAAAAGGCGTTCCAAAAACTCATCCTTGCGTTGTATGGAAGTTCCTCGAGTTGCAACTGTTGTGGCAACGGCTCGTACCCTTGAGCCTGAGAAAACGATACCTTAGTCGGATCGATCGTCATCCTTAGTTCACCACCTGATCTCTGCTCTGGACACTGACCTCCCCCGAAACCAACCTCGGCAACAAGACACCCCTCTTCGTTGCTAGAGAGCGAGTTTCCGTTGCGTTCGCCTTGATTCGATCTATTAATCCATCCGTTGCTCGACCAAATTCAATCAAGATATCCGCTGGTGGAACCACGATCTCGAAATTGTCGATATCGCGTTTGCCGAGGTGAATCACCGTTGTACCCACTTTGGATCTTTCAAGCAACGCCAGCGGTTCCGCGATGGATTCGCGCAAAAATACTTGGGGCACTCCATCCAGCGGTTCGAAGTGACAAACTCGTTGATTTAACCAAGCCTGTTCGCCAAGCCAATAATACGCTTTGAATTCGCCGTCCATTCCAACAACAATGTCGCCGGGTTCGATCACATGTCCTTTCGGATGTACTTCGTCAGTGAACACACTTGGATCGCAATTCAGTAAATCACGGATTCGGATTAGTGGTACGCCTTGCCTGTCATCGTTGAATCGTTTTGAAGCAAAAGGTGCCCCATAGACAACGTTGGCGATTTCACCAAGCGCCTTCACCCCCCATCCCTCCGGCACCTCCCCCAGCTCCGACTCCACCAGCCGATCCGGAAACAACCGCCAAACCTCCTCCGGCAGATACGCTTCCCCACCCTCCATCTTCGCCCGCACCGGACCGAAATCCGCGAACCAGTCCTTGAACACCGCCCGAGCCATCTCCTCCAGCGTCTCATTCATCCGACGGTTCAACTCGATCTTGTCATCCAACGTCCCGAGGATGTGAGCGATGCGGCGTTGTTCGTGGAGTGGAGGGACGGGAACTGTAACCGTGCCGATATCAGTCTTCCGCAATCCAAACCTCGTGACGCCATTCGCTCTGGCATGAAATTGGTGTTGCGCTTCCCGTGCGTTAAGGCTGTAAAACAGGTACGCACCGTCGATTTTGTCCGACTTTGGACGAAGAATAACCAAGTGGTACCCGCAGACGAGGTCATCAATGTCCTCGTTTATGTACGCAGGCACGCCAATATCGTCATCTTTTTCGGAATCTTTAGTGATTACCACGTCGCCTGCGAACAGCGAACATCTCGATAGTTCACGCTCTGTGGCCGTAGCGTGCATGAAATCCATGTCAGATCGGATGTACTGGTTGTAGTAGACGTCCGTGTAGTTGCACAACCGGACAGGTATTTCACCTGCTTTCGTTTTCTTGTCGACGTTGCTGATCGTGATGTCGGCCACGTCGGCTAACGAAGCCGTTGGACAATCCACACGCCGGTTGAACCACTCGACGCTGTGCGTATCGATCTCGTCACGCACAGCGTCGTTACGAATAGATTTGTAGACGAGCAAGTCCACCTTGTGCGGATACGGCAACTCATCAACGGTTTCAGCGAGGCGCGCTAGATCGGTACGAGTTAGATTTTTTCCGAAAAGCGCAATGTCGATGTCTGAGGTCGCCGAATGTGTCTGCGTCGCACGCGATCCGAACAGCACGACCCGTTCGACCCTCTCATTCGCGGAAAGAACTTCTATCAAAGCGGTACGCTGTTCGTCCTTGAGACCGTCGATCATTGGTCTCTTCTCGCGGTTAGTTCGGTGCGTAACCGCTCGAACACTGGCAAATATGTGTCTTTTATAAGCGATATCGCGTTCAGGGCCTCTTCCTCGTCATAGATGTGTTCAAGAACATTGCGATCCAACAACGCCTGCAACAGCGTCTCGCTGTCATCCTCTGAAATCAACTCGGCCGCAAAAGCGCCTTCAATCGCTTGTCTCGGTGATTTGGTATCGATGCCTTCGTAGTAGAGGAGATCTTTCAGCACATTCGCAGACAAGTTGAACGTGAATCCGAAAGTATGAACCAATCCGGCAACCTCCAATTCCGAATACTCTTCCTGTCCGCACGCGTCTCGCAACCGCGATAGAGCGCGGCTGTAGTTCTCCAAACGCTGGACCCACCTTTCTTCTCTGAAGTTGCTCAACGTGCTGCCCCGTCAGAACCCTAAACCAGCCAAATTCTTCTCAATCTCCTCGTCCAACCGTCGCGCCTCCTCCGACTGCTCGCGCCATTGCGAAGTCAACCGCGCCATCTTCTCCCCGAACGGCTCCCCGTCATCCTCCGCCGCCTCGACACCGACATACCGACCCGGAGTCAAAACATGCCCGTGCTTCCGCACCTCCTCAAGCGACGCCGACTTGCAGAAACCAGCAACATCCTCGTACTCAGCAGCCGCATTCCCACCACGCCATGCATCATACGTATCCGCGATCCGCGCAACATCCTCGCCACTCAACTCACGATGCGTACGATCCACCATGGTCCCCATCTTCCTAGCATCGATGAACAGGATCTCTCCTCGACGATCCCGCAAACCGCCACCGCCGCGACGGGCCCGCGCCAAGAACCAGAGGCAAGCCGGTATCTGCGTCGAGTAGAAAAGCTGACCCGGCAACGCGATCATGCAATCCACAAGATCGTTCTCAATCAGGTTCTCACGTATCTCGCCCTCGTTCGACTGATTCGACGACATCGACCCGTTCGCGAGCACGATCCCGGCGACGCCTCTCGGCGACAGGTGATGAACGATGTGCTGCACCCAGGCGAAGTTCGCGTTGCTCCTGGGCGGCGTTCCGTAACGCCAACGCTGATCGTCGACCAGCAGATCGCCGCCCCAATCCGACACGTTGAAAGGCGGGTTGGCAAGCACGTAGTCGGCCCTCAAATCTGGATGCCGGTCGTTGTGGAAAGTGTCGCCCTGTTCGATGCGGCCCTCGATTCCCCTGACGGCAAGATTCATCTTCGCCAGCCGCCACGTCGTGTAGTTCGACTCCTGACCGAAGATCGAGATGTCGGATCGGGCCTTCCCGCCGTTCCCGTTGCCGGTCGCATGTTCCTCGATGAACCTCACCGACTGCACGAACATGCCGGCCGAGCCGCAGCAGGGATCGTAGACCCGGCCGCGATACGGTTCCAGCATCTCCACCAGCAGGTTCACGATGCAGCGAGGCGTGTAGAACTCACCGCCTCGCTTGCCCTCCGCATTGGCGAATCGCGACAGAAAATACTCATACACGCGTCCGAGCACGTCCTTCGAGCGCGAGGCGCGATCGCCGACCTCGATGTCGCTGATCATGTCGATCAGCTGTCCGAGCAGCCGTTTGTCCAGAGACGGCAGCCCGTAGTCTTTCGGCAGTACATCCTTCAAAGACTCGTTGGCGCCCTCGATTTGCCCCATCGCATCGTCCAGCAGCAGCCCGATATTCGTCTCCCGAGCCTGCGACCTCAGATACTCCCACCGCGCCCCCTCCGGCACCCAGAACACTCCTTTGGCGACATACTCGTCCGTCTCTTCAGGATCCGCACCCTCGTCAACCTCCGACTCCAACTCGGCACGAACCTCCTCGAACGCATCCGACACGTACTTCAGAAACAGCAATCCCAAGACCACGTGCTTGTACTCCGCTGCATCCATGCTCCCCCGAAGCGCATCCGCCATCGCCCAGAGCTGCGACTCGTACCCGGTGGTCGCGCCGTGATCTTTCGACCTGCGCTGCACCTGTCTACGCCGTGTTGTTGTCATTGTGCGAACCTTTCAACAGTCCATGCTAACGCCATACGACTCTCGTGGGCAACGACGCCTGCATCTGCGAATCGCGTGGGCCTGCTACGGGCACCGCCGAAAGCATCCGTCGGGCGTTTCGCCGATCCCCTTATAGCAAACCCGCGTCTCCCGTCACCGCCTTCCCATCGGGTGCGGATGCCTCGCACGGGGATGTCCCGAAACAGATATTGCATCGCTTCTCGGCGTGAAACGATGCTAACCTGACCTGTGAACACCGAGCGGCAACGCCTGACACCGGCGGATACCCGCGCTTTCGAGACGATCCAATCGCCTAGCCGAAACGACAGGGCACGTTCAACGTGCCTCTCTCGTTTTCGGCTGTGAAGGGGAACGCTCGGTGTTCAGAACGTTGTCCTAGCCGCGAGAGGGGCTTGCGATGCCCGCAACACCGCGCCGAACATTCAACCGCCATCGTGATCCGGGTGATAGTCTTTTCACCGTGGGACTGGCGGGTGTGGAGACGATTCGCTTTCGTGATCTGGGGGATTGTGTCGGCGGTCGGGGCGGCGGGTCGCTTTGTCTGATGGCGCTCCGTTTCTACGCACTTTCCGGCGCATGAAAACCGTCTATGGACGAAAAGACGATCGTGCTGTAGACGAATGCAGAAGCGTTACGGAAGGAATCCGCAAATGTGGCAGTTAATTTTCGGTGCAACCGTGCTTGTGCTGATGGTAGTTGTGAGCTGGTTGTTTGTGCTGGCACCACCCGAGTTCGTCAAAGAAAGACACGATGCTTTCATGCTCTTTGCCGCTATTCTGAGCGCGTTCGCCAGCTTCGTGACGGCGGCGGCGGTCTTGATAGGGGTGAACGAGATCAGCAAGCGACAGAAAGACGATTGATCGATGCGTGGCTTCGCTCGCTAGAAAAGATAGTGTTGGGCGGCCGCAATCAGGATTGTGAAGAGGGTGATGAGGAGCGAGCCGGTGATGGTTACCTTCAAGGCTTCCATCGGATCTTCTTAGAGCTTGACCCAGTAGGCACGTAACGCCGATGTTTTCCGACTGCCTTCGGTCGTGTTTGGGTTCCCCGTTGTCATGACTCCACAGATTTTACCAGATTTTCACCGCTTCCAAAAACAACAGAAATCTGCTGATAAGGCACTAGACACGACGATATGGGTATGTTAGATTTCGTCCAACAAGGCATTGGCGGCGTGGGAAGAGAGGAGCAACATCATGGTGGGAAGAGAGGAGCAACATCATGTTGTTCAACATCAAAACCGTCGCAATTACAGCGATGGTGGCTGTAGCGGGAGTGTTGGGCGTTTGACTGTTTGACGACCGAGCCGATGCTTCACCCAACGGAATTCTGAGGATCGACCATAAATGAGGATCGACCATAAAGACGTGTCGGTCGGGCAGGTTCTCGACACCGGCGAGATGTCCGGCGATGCCTGCGTCATGACTTTTGCGGAGATCGAGGTCGAGGTGGATGTGACGACCGCCGAACCGAGGGCCGGTCTTGCGCTCGAGATCGATGATCGGTGTCAGTTGACAGTCGTCGAAAGCTACCGCTATCCGGTCGAACTCGATCCGCCGAGGGCGCTTGCCGCTCAAGCGGACTCAGGCGACCCGCCGAGATACAAAGCTATGGCGAAATCCGAGTGGAGCGACCTTGTGCAGTTGGATGTCGCCGCTGTTTACGTCCGATTCACCTACGACGAGGAAGACGACGATTTCTCGTTCGTGGGATCGCCGACCTACCAGTGCGTGAAAGCGGCGTGGTGGCAGACACATGCCTGCCGAATGGACAGCAAGTCGTCGAGTTCATCACAAATCAAAGCTACCTCGTATGGCAAGTTCAGCCTGAAGGTGACCGGCCGATACCGTCACAGCCAGAAGCCGACGTTCACCGCGAAGGCGAATGGCAAAGGCAAGGCGACGTGCTGGACCAGCACGAACCTGTCGCATCTTCGCTTTCACTGCGACGGGAAATTGACCAGAATCAACTAGCGATCAGAAGGGGTCCAATGAACCCTAACTTTAGGACGCGGTGCTGGGTCGGTCCGGCTGTGCGATTATCTGGTCGCCGATGCCTTGATCCGGGCTTCCAGCACCGCCTGCATTTGTCCGAGAGACTTGAACGATGGATTCCATCCAACGATATTATCTGAGAGCACTAGCTGCGGTTGGTGGTGTGCTACTGGCTGTTTCCGTGTTCCTGTCGCCGTTCTACGCCCTGCCGGGGCTAGGCGTGGCAGCCGTCATCATTTTTGCGGACATGCTGCAACCCGGGCTTTTGAGAGCAGTGCTGCTCGTCGGGATGATTTCGGCAATGGCGATAGCGATAGTCGCATTTCTGTATTTTCAGTATCCGTGGGGAATTCCCGGTTGCGTCATGCTGATGGCGGCGGCAGCGTGGGCGTTGATGCGTTTGCGTGAAGAGTACCGCTAGATTTACGAATCGCGTTAGGCAGAAACAGATGCAGCACTATTACGTGGAGAGAAACCCGAACATTCAAGGCAGATACAGGGTCCATCGAGACGGATGCAGTCGGTTGCCGGCGTTGACAAAAGAACGTATCTTGGGATGTTCAGAGATTGCCATGGAGCGGTTGAGAAAGCCGGCGAATCCTATCTGATGGTGGACGGGTGCCCTCAGTGCGCGCCGGAATGCCGCTCGACCTAGCGTTTGCTACACTTCGTTCGGGGCGCGGTGGGTAAAGAGTCCAACCCTGCCGCGTTTCCCGTGAGACGAAAGGGAGATGCAAGAAGCATGGCCACGATAAGTTTGCAAGCCCAAGGGACGTTGCCTCTGATTACTGGGTCGGGAGTGTTGATAGTCAAAAAGCCTTCAGAACTGGGAATGCTAGATAGGTTGGAACAATTCCTTGAGTTGACCGACAAAGGGTTGAAGATTTCCAAGTCGATATGCGAAGTGATCGAATTGGTGGAGGACTGGTTTTAGGTGTCGAAGACCATTTCTTCACTCGCCAGAGCGCAACAAACCCCTGTGATTCTCGACGGACGGCGGCAAAACCTAGGCACACCCTAGAATCGGTGAATGTAAACACGCCCTACATCTGCTCCTTGTGACCGACGCGCTTGACATCTAATTCGCCGTTAGCGAAAATGGTTGTTGTGCACCAAGGACTGGAAATCGAATGGTCGATCAAAGCCATAAGGGACATGCGGAGGATCTCGCATCGCCACGGAGAACGCATCATCGCCAAAATCGAGCAGTACGCAGCCGATCCGGCGTCGCTAGGCAATCCGGTCGTCACGCTCGCCGGCAGCAGATACATGCGGCTGCGCGTCGGCGACCACCGAGTCATCTTCGCCGTCGAGCGCGGCGATACCGCAACGACGGTCGTACTGAGAGTCCGGCACATGAGGGAAGCCTATGACTAGTCAAGAAACCGTCACACTGGCCCGCGAGGAGTACGACGCTCTGATCGAGCGCAACGCCGAGTTAGAAGACCGGTTGGCAGCCGTCGACGCAGACGACGGAGTCCGCGTTCCGCACGAGGTGGCCCGCGCTATCATCGGCGGCGAGAAGCCGGCGGTCGCGTTTCGCAAACATCTAGGAGTCACGTTGCAGGAGCTGTCAGAAAGGACGGGACTGGCCGTCGGCTATCTATCCGAGATCGAACGCGGCATCAAACCGGGTTCGGCCGCTGCTCTGGCTCTGGTGGCGGACGCGTTCGGAACCACGATCGACGTGCTAGTGGGAGAAGCACCGAGGCGAAGGCCCTACACGCGAGGAGCACCAGCAAATGTCGCAGGAGGACAGGATGAGTAAGAACGAAACGCAGTTCACACCTGTCGCTCTGTACGCGAGAGTTTCGAGCGACCGGCAGGACATCGACCTCTCGGTCGCGGCGCAGATGAGGGCCCTCAGGGACTACGCCGAGAAGAACGGCTACATCGTGGCCCGCGA
>CAYRHG010000029.1:0-8000 GCA_964424025.1 uncultured Dehalococcoidales bacterium
TTGGACAACCCTGAAATCGAGCGCGGCGGGTTCACGGTACGATGCGCCGTATATCACGGAGAGATCACCGACCGATTTCATGAATCCAGTCAGGTTTACGATCGCGAACACCGGCAGCAGAGCCCAGAACTCCGCACTGAAAGAAAACCCCAAATCGACGCTACCTAGATTCGGAAAACTGAACCAAGGAGCCGCCGTAACCGCGGCAACGTCGTACAGACCAAGAGGAACGGCCACAACGAGCCCTGTGCCAATCGTTATCGGCAGAACCCACATTCGGATGAGCGGTGTGCCCAGCAGAGAAACTAGAATTCCAGTCGTCAGCGCCACTAAGCCCGGGGTCAGGAACAGCACCACTGATGCGTCGTCCGGAGGAACCACCGTGACCCGCACGATGAACGGAACCGCAGACACCGCGACGAGCATTATCACCGTCCCAGTTACCGCAGGAGTAAAAATCCGACGCAGCGAAGCGAGTCGAAGCGTCAACACCAGCTGCAAAACTGTCGAAACCACTATCAAGCTCGCCAGCAAACTGGGGCCACCGATCTGCAACGCCAAGGCGCTGACCGCCAGAAATGGCACGTTGAAGTTGGCCACTACCAAGCGTCCCGATCCGATGCGTCGGAACGGTACGGCGTGAACGATCATGCTCAGCCCCGTGACCGCCAGAGCTATTATCACGACCCAATGCAGATAACCTTCAGACTCGCCAGATGCCAAAACGACGAGCGTTACCAATGTCACTAAACTGATCGAATTGGGCAACAGTATCTGCAAAGCAGACGATAACGCCACGGTCGGAGGGCATTTATCGTTTGGTTCGTAACGTATATGGTCCACGGCCACTCTTCTCTGAGTCTCGATAAGCGCAGCAAGGGCACGCTACGATTTTGTACTGGAATTGAATGACTTCATTGTCGTCCGATCAACATCGACATGTCTGATACTTGATATCAACAGATATAATACGGTTTGCAATCAGAAACGTTCTTTAGCTGCGTTTCCTCGCAATTACGCGGCTTGGACGTTTATCAATGTTCAACAAATGATTGAGCGGAGGCGCCGGTGAGCTTAGCAAAGCCCAATGCCAGAATAGCTGTCTCGTTGGCCATGATTTTGGCGTGTTTCGCCTTGATCGGGATCGCCTGTACTAGCGAACCCGATCCTACACCGACACGAGTGCCGATACCCACCTCGACACCTGTCCCCGAACCAACTGCTACTCCCGTGCCGGATCCAACTGCAACACCGGTGCCGGAACCAACTTCGACGCCAGTACCCGAACCGCCGCCGGACGTTGAAGCCGATGATTCTGAGGACGCGCGCACCATCGCCTACGTGATGAAAGGCATCGAGTTCGTCGAGCGCGAAGGTCTGGACTCGGCAATCGAACACTACAACAGCGAGGACAGCATCGAAGACGGGCGGTGGTTAAGAATCATCGACACCGATACAGGGGTAATGGTCGCATCTGCGCTGCAGTACGAGGTTGGATTGCAGATCACTGGACGCGGAAGCAGCAATATTGGTCTGGCGATCACCGCTGCTTCTGAAGAAGGGCGGTGGACTGAATCTCTTGCCGACCATCCAGATACGGCCCAACAATTGCCCAAGCGGAACGTCTGGATCCGCCGCGACAATCTCGTTTTCAATTCCGGGCACTTCGTGTTGCAGCAAAACATCGAGGCACCCGTCCGAAACTACGTCAATCGCGCCGTGGAGCTATACGAGACCGAAGGACTTCAAGCAACCATCGACTTCTACAACGGCCAAGACAGTCTCGAAGGCACCCTGTACCTGTTCTTGATCGGCGACGACGACCTCTACCTCGCGCATCCGATTTTCCCCCACCTCATCGGAACAGACATCAAGGAGGTAATAGGTTCAGACGGCCAAGAATTAGGCAAGGAAATCGCGGAGGCAACCGAAGATGGCATATGGGTCGAATACCTGTGGCCCAACCCGATTACGAGAAACGAAGAGCACAAGACCACGTGGGCGCTCCGCCACGACGGACTGATCTTCGCTTCCGGTTACTATTCCGCCGGGGAAGATCCCGTCAACCAGCCTTGGGTAGATGCCGATCCGCGCGAGTACACAGTCGAATACATCGAGACCGCGATCGCGCTCTACGAGCGAGACGGCCTTGAAGCCATGTTGGACTTCTACAACAGCGTAGCCAGTTTCCAAGGCCAGTGGTACCTCTTCGCAACCGACGAAAACGACATCTACAACGTTCACCCCTTACTCCCCCAGTTGAGAGGAACCGACATCAAGGACGTGGTGGGAGCGAACGGTTACGAACTCGGAAAAGAGATTGCGAAGGCGACCGAGGATGGACATTGGATCGAATACATGTGGCCACATCCAGCCACGCTGAAAGAGGTACCGAAGGTTTCGTACGCCGTCAGGCGCGATGGCATGATCTTCGCCTCTGGCTACTACCCGCCACAACAGAACGCAGAAGAAACCGCTATTGACTACGTCCAGCGCGCAATCGACAAGTACGAAGCTGAAGGCATCGATGCTGTAATCGATTTCTACAACAGCGACGATAGCATCGAGGGTGCCTTTAGATTGGTAGTGGTCGACGAGAATGATTCGGTACTGGTATCTCCGCTGTTCGAACACCTGCGGGGCAGAAATGTCCGAATACTCGCCGCGCATCCCGCCCTCACGGATTGGGCGACCAACACGCTGAAGACCACAGAATCAGGCCACTGGTTCAGTACCGATGCGGCATCTGCCGATGGGTCCCAATCGGGCTTGACCAACAATTATTGGTCAATCCGCCACGACGGCATCATCTTCCAGACCGCGTACAGCGAGTAACCCCGGCCACAGAAAACAACTATGCGATCAACTCGCATTTAGCGACTCCAGCGCGCACGTGCTACGGGAGTTGCGTGTTCGCTGCAGTCACTTCAAGTGCAACCCGATGATGGTGGCGCTTATGCCTTTTACACACCCAAGCCGGCTTGAGGCTCAGGGGAGGGTCAGGGAGGGTCGAGTGGCAGAATAGGAATCATGCGAGGGTTTCTATTCGTACTATGCTGCTTGGCGCTCATCGGCCTTGCCATGTGTGCTGCCGTAGAGATGGGGGAAGACTCCAATTGGGCTGTGGTACCGTGCAACATCTTGAAATTCGCTGGAAGATGTCAATGACACGCCCAAGGCTCATGGGAGCAAGCGCGCAACGTGGCAAAGCGAAATAGAGATAAACGAAACAGGGCCAAGCATAGGCGACGCTTGGCGGATGCCGAACGGAAGAAAGCGGCTATGGACAACCCAAAACCCAAACCAACCCCAAAGGTCGAACTTCATCCGTTGTTTGTCACCACACAGCACGAAGACGGAACATACCGCTATACGCTGGCTTCGAGAACGAGCGAATTCATAGCCGAAATCGAGAAATTGTTTGGCCCTAGGAATTCATCGTTCACCTACGTCGGACTAGAAATCGACGAAACACCAGATTCCAAACCTAAGAATTGGTTTCCATACTCTGGAATCCCATCGGACGAAAAAGGAAAGCGGTCGCGCCACGTTCTAATTCGATTGGGCGAAAACGCGATGCACAACCCAAAGAACGCCGTATGGCAACTTGCACACGAGTGCGTTCATCTGCTTGACCCATGGCAAATCGAAGTCGAAGATGATCGCAATCCATCCATCATAGAAGAAGGGCTCTGTACGTGGTATCAAGACTACAAAGTAGATGGATTCGAGCAAACCCACGATGAGTTCTACTCGGAAGCCAAATCCCTTGTTGAGCCATTTATGCCAGACTTGGCGGACGTAGTGAAGCACATACGAATGCAACATCAAGTTCGTATCAGCGCCATAGACCAAGAGATATTGCTGAGACATTGCCCAACCATGAAGCCAGAGGTCGCTGAAAGATTGTGCAGTCCGTTCGAGGGTTATTGATGATTTGACACCTTGAAGCTCAATTAGGATCGATTCTTGGTTTTGTTTATGATGTGAGCGGGTGGTAGCCCCGCCGGGATTCGAACCCGGAACCTCTGTCTTCGCGAGAGCAGTGTTCAATCCGTTGAACTTCGGGGCCATCACCCTGTCATACAGTTGACACTTTTCCAAAGCTGAAGTTTCCCAGAATCCCTGATTTCACGCGTGCGCAACTTGATAATTGGGTGCGCATATGATATAATTAACGGTATGAAATCAGTTCCCGACATCACGTTCACCAGCGTGCTCCAATGGTCCGACGCCGAGTGTCGAGACTTCCTCGAAATCATGCGATGGGGCGACAGTCCGATGTGCCCGAAGTGCGGAGCGGAGAAGCCCTACAGGATCACACGCAAGGCTCGGAACAAGAACCAGGTCCGCAAGCTCTTCAAGTGCCGCAAGTGCAGACGCCAGTTCAGCGTCACTGTGGGCACCATCTTCGAGGACAGCAAGATCCCGCTGCCCAAGTGGTTCGCAGCCATATATCTCATGTGCTCGTCCAAGAAGGGCATCTCGGCTCACCAGCTCCACCGTATGCTGGACATCACGTACCGCTCCGCCTGGTTCATGTGCCACCGCATACGCAACGCCATGCAGGACGATACTGGCGATCCTCTGAGTGGCATCGTTGAGGCAGACGAGACATACATCTCCCCGCGGACGAAACGAGGGCACCCTGTCGTGCACGAGCGCATCAACGACGAGATCAAGATGGGGCTGCGACCCAAGCCGCGGCGGAAGGGTCCGTTCGAAGGCAAGACGGCGGTCTTCGGGATGATCGAACGCGGTGGGCGCGTTCGATCACGCGTGGTGCCCGACACTCGAAGGGCGACGCTCAACAGCATCATGCTGGACGAGATCGACGCCGACGCCACGCTCATCACCGACGGGCACTCGTCCTATCGGTCTATGCACAGGCACATGCGGCACGAGGTCGTGGATCACGAGATCGAGTACGTCCGCCCTGACGATCCAACCCTACATACGCAAAATATCGAAAATTACTGGAGCATCTTCAAGCGTGCTTTGGTAGGCACGTTCCACCACATCTCGGAGGGATACCTGCCGATGTACCTGCACGAATTCGACTTCAGAGGAAGCCGAAGGCAGGTCACGGACGCCGAGCGTTTCGCTCTGCTGATGGCTCAGACGCAGGGGCGTCTTCTCTGGTACTGCCGGACGCCTCAGCAGCCGAATCCTCACGCCTGACGTCTGGCTGCTGCGCGAAGAACCGCATCGCCTGTTCGAACGACGCGTCGATTTTGATGGGTCGGTCGTTGGTCGGCATGTGGTAGGTTGTTTAGTTGGAGGGGGCGGTGTGTGTCCTGCTCGAATAGGCGGTAGATTGGGCACCGCCTCGACATTTCATCGCCACCCTCCCCAACTCTCCAGGGAACTGTACTTTGTTGGCCGCTTCTGTGTCAACGGCTATTTCCAGTTTGTACCGACAATTATATCACACGGATGTACGCTCCCCATGTTAGCCTGCTATCAGTCACTGCTTCGTCCGTTCATGCGGGGGTAATCGCTCCTCAGTCGGATGGGGGCTTCGCGCCCCCTTGCCCCTAGCGCGACGGAAGCAGTGACTAGCAACCATCCACTGGACGTTGAGGGGGCACCCCACCATGCGTACCATGGTCCGGGCGGCGGTGGCGGCAATCATCTCTCCCATCTACAGGTCGGCATTTTTATCTTCCCGACCACCCCCTGAGCCATTAGAGCGGCGGCCCTCCCCGCTGATCGCCCGTGTACTTTCCACAGGACTAGGCGAAAAGCAGGTGCCGAGAGTCGCCGCCCTAATGGTTGTATCAGGAATGGCGACGTCGGCGCTATTCCTTTCGTGCGGCGATTCCAGAGAAAGCATTCGCGCCACGCAAGTCGCGGATATGCCTGAATGGCAACGGGATCATGTCCCCGATCAGAACCGTCGCACGGATGCTCAACGCCGGGCAACCGCGGAGGCACATGCCAGTCGCAGGCTGACCGAGCAGGAAATCGCCGCCACATCTGCCGTCACCCAACGCCGTGAAGCCACTGCCGAGGCCGTGTGGGAGCGTCGGGCGCAGAAAACTGCTCAGGCGGAGACTGACAGGAAACATCGGATCGCACGTGCGCTCGCCGCCACCGCGAGAGCCGAGGCTTCGCCGACACCCGGACCTAAAGCCATTGCGGTCGCGACCGAAGCGGCGTTTGTTCCATGGCAGGGGCGGCGCAAATCTCCGCCGTGGGCGGACAAACTGGACCATGTACCGAAATACGAGCCGATCACCTGCGCCCACGTGCGGCAGCTCATACGTGACGGCGAGATAACCGAGGACAGCGTGGTGAAGTGGATGCAGTGGTCGGCCGAAAACGCTTTCGATCAGATGCTCGACTACCGCGACTGGCTGCCCCGTTCAGCCCCCGGCGAATGCGTCAGCGTGCTGGACTACCCGCATTGGGCACCGCCTTCGCCCACGCCCACGCCCGTCGGATGGCACGTATACCCGTGGCGGAGGGCGCAACGATGAAACTCCCGTTGAAACCAGATGACGCCTTCGAAATCGAGCAGAGGATCGGCGATGCTGCCGAGCGGGTGTTCCCGAACATCCTACTAGGGATCGGCATCCTGGCGGTGATCGCCGCACCGGTCCTGTTCATCGTCGCATCGTGCACATGAGTCACAATATCAACCATCTGGCCGAGGAGATACAGAATGAACAACGGAACAGACGAACAACCCGCGGAAGCTACGCACGCGGTAGCCGCGCTGCTGTCGCTAATCGCAACGAGTATTGTTGCATTAGATCGCCAAATGGGGAGGAGTCCGATCGGTCAGGATTTTCGCCAGATGGTTGAAAGGCTTCTGCCGACAGCACTAACGGACCCAGCGTTGCCTCCAGATCAGCGACCGCATCTTGAAAGGCTCGTCCGAAATCTTCTGGATGGAATTGATCGGTACGCCTAGGCGCATTTGGTCGTTCGGGCGCTTTCATATTCGATATCCGCCTCTCCTTGCGGTCTTTTGGGTGTGTCAAAGGCATAAGCGCCATGATGGTTGACAACCCATGTAATTACGGCTAGCATAAAAACAATTCCTCCCCCGCGTATACAGCCACGATAGCATCGGCGGTGATGATATTCGGGGGGTTTCTGTTTCTTGGGGTCCTTGTCACACGAAAATATGTCGCTTACTGAGGTTTTTCATGGCAGATGACGCGGCGCAACGCGCGGTCGTCCTAGTCGACGGCATGAACCTATTCAACAACGCGAAACGTGCATTCGGTTACTCCTACCCAAACTACGATGTCGCAAAACTAGCGGGCGCCGTATGCGACCAACTTGGAGTAGAGCTTGCCGAAACCCGTTTCTACAGCGGGGTGCCAAGACAACACATCGACCCCGATAGGCATCACTTTTGGTTTGCCAAGTCCCACGCGATGAGACAATCGGGGGTCATCGTTTACACAAGGCCGGTTAGACCAACGACACCGCCCCTTGAAAAAGGAATTGACCTCCGCATGGGCTTAGACGCGTTGGCATTGGCGTTCCGACGGGCCTACGACGCCTTAGTTATCTTCAGCACAGATCAAGACTTCACCGAACTAAACCGTCACGTCAGAAAAGTGGCGGCCGAACAACATCGTCATATCCGGTTGATCTGCGCTTACCCGACGGCAACCGGCACACGTGTACGTGGCATCAGTGGCATGGAGCAGCTCCCGGTAACTCGTGCCACGTACGACGCCTGTATGGATCCAAGAGACTACCGCCGACGCCGGCGACGTGGCTAGTTTGGATTGCCGCACTAGAACAACAAAAGAAATGGCGCGCTTGGCGGGATTTGAACCCACGACCTCAGCCTTCGCAGGGCTGCGCTCTATCCACTGAGCTACAAGCGCGCGTCACACACTTTTCAGGTTATCACTGCGGGGCGGAGATACCTGATGTCGGACATGGTGCCGAGGGCGGGAGTCGAACCCGCACGTCCTTGCGGACACTACGCCCTGAACGTAGCGCGTCTACCGTTTCGCCACCTCGGCAACCTG
>CAYRHG010000030.1:0-8781 GCA_964424025.1 uncultured Dehalococcoidales bacterium
GAGACCTTCGAGATGAAATCGGCGCGCATCACTGGTGCCTTGCAAATCCGCGACTCAGATTCAACGGTTCGGATCCTTGAGATGAGCCGCTACGGCGAAGATTTTGTGATCGAACAGCCTATTCCGTGATGTCTGGTCAGCCCAAGCAGGAATCGAAGAACCCGTGAAGTGGGTAAAAGCCGAGGTTTCGCCCTACCTGCTCTTCCTCCCGTTGTGCTACGGGGTTTTCATCGCCGCCGACGACATGACTTTGGTCGTGACCATCCTGCCGGACATGATGCAGAGTCTGAAGATTCCCGTAAACGACATCGAGCGGGCGAGTTGGTTGATCATAGCGTTCTTGATCGGTTACTCGGCGACGATGCCGATCATGGGCAGGCTTTCCGACCGATGGGGCTACCGCGCTACGTTCCTTCTAGCTTTAAGCGTTTTCATGGTCGGTTCCGTGGGTGTAGCGCTAATACCGATGATGTCGGCGGCGTTGGATGCGGTCCCGTTCTTGGACCAATATCGATGGGCGATAACTGCACGGGTCGTGCAGTCGATTGGCGCTGGCGCGGTGATCCCGATATCCCTCGCCGCTGCGGAAACACTCGTCGGCGTGCGACGGCGCATAGTCGCGTTTGGGATGGTCGGGGCCGCCGCAGAAGCAGGCAGTGTTTTCGGCCCTGTCTACGCTGGCGCGATAGCCGACTGGATCGGATGGGAATACACGTTCTGGTCAAACATCCCGCTTTCGTTGATCGCGATAGTTGCGCTGGTCAAACTGCCGAAGGGCATCCGACACGACACCAGTGTTGACTGGATCGGCGCAGCAGCCTTCACAGCCGCACTTACCACGCTCACGATCAGCCTCTTCCGCATCTCCGAACCAGACCTGCCGATGATTTTGCTGTTCGTAGCCGCCGCGGTTTTGACCGGCGTCGTCGCTATTTCCAATCGCATCGCGAGCGAAAAGGCTGTTCCACGTTCACTGGGCAAGTTGAAGGACTTCATCTGGTCGAACGTGACGCATTTCTTGGTCGGCGCTGCGTTGATGATCGGGTTGGTGAGCGTGCCTTTGCTGGCTGGGACGATTTACGGTTTATCGGCTCTTGACTCTGGTCTGTTACTGGTTAGGATGACGGTCGCTCTCGGAGTTTCCGCATTCGCTGGCGGTTTCATCGCCACGAGATTCGGAGTGCGTATCCCAACCATCGCAGGGCTATTACTGGCAGCAATCGGCTTCAACTTCGTGTCAACTTGGGATATCGTGCTCCAAGAACCTCGTGCTTCGATCGATCTGATAGTCGTGGGGATTGGTTTGGGCCTTTTGATCGCGCCAATCGCTGAGAGTGCGTTGAGACGAGTGCCAGAAGAAGACAAAGGCATCGCATCAGGGCTGCTCACGCTGTCTAGGAATATCGGAATGACGGCCGGACTCGCGGTCGTCGCGTCTCTTGGTACGGAACAGTTCCTGCTTACCGCACCCGGATTGGAGGAGATGATCGAACGGCCAGAGGCGGCGAACGAAGCCGGCATGGCTGTCTTCTCCAACTTCTTCACCTACGCTTCCACTGCCTGCATCATCGGTGTGATTCCAGCGTGGTTGATGACCCGCAACTATGAGCCAAATGAAGACGCATCTGAGTCTCCGAAATCAACCGCGTAAACGCGTCCTTCGCGGCGATTTCGCGGTGATACAGTTTTAGGGACTCGCAACCCACACCGAGGTATTGCACATGACGCGTCGCGATCCATCCGAATGGAAATCGTCAGTCCGCCGCCCTGACGACTTTGACGAATATTGGCGGCAAACCGAAGACGACACCATGGCCGTGCCATTGAACCCTCGGCTTGAACTGGACCCGATGCGCTCCACGCCTGATGTCGAGGTCTTCGAAGCGCGTTACGACAGCTACGCTGGGTTGGAGATCGCGGGATGGTACTGTCGACCTCGAAATATAGACGGCCAACTGCCCGGTTACCTCTTCGTGCCCGGATACGTAAGCGAACCCAAGTTGCCAACAGATTTGGCGATGACGGGATACGCCGCGTTCTCGGCGGCGCCACGCAACAAACTCCGCAGCAACTCCGTTTTCAATCCCGGCTACCCCGGTCTATTGGTCCACAACCTCGACAAACGAACCGAATATGGCTACCGCGGCTTCTACATGGATGCCGTGCGCGCGTTCGATTTTCTGAGCGGCCTCGATGAAGTTGACTCTTCGCGTATCTGCGTTCAAGGCGGCAGCCAAGGCGGAGCCCTCACACTTCTCGTGTCTGCTCTGAGAGCGGGTCAAGTGGCCTGTGCGTCGGCCGGTGCGCCTTATCTTTGCTCGATGATGGACGCTGCTTCGTTGACCCGTTCTTACCCGTACGAGGAGATAAACGACTACCTACGGCTTTACCCGGAACGCGAAGACACCGCTCGGGACACGCTCGATTTACACGACATCCATAACTTCGTGGACAAGATCGAATGCCCGATTATCGTCAACATCGGATTGATGGACGACGTATGCCCGCCTGAGACAGGTTTCGCTGTCTTCGATCAAATCGGAAGCGACGATAAGAAGCTCTACACATACGAGGATTGTGCCCACGACGCAGGGACTGGCGTTGGCCACGACAAAGTCATGTACCAGTTCTTAACCGACCACCTCAACCCGGTCGCGCTTTAGTCACGCACGGAGAACCCATTGATGAACGAATACTGGTCCGCGCGGGTAGAGGCTGCTCTCAACGCAGCCAAAGGCGATGTCTCGATAGAAGATCTGCCGATCCGCACTAACGAAACATCGAATGCCTACTCCGTCAGATTCAACGGCGTCGACGATTACCCGCTCTATGCCTACCTGCACGTGCCGAAGTCTGACGGCCCGCATGTTCCGCTCTTCCAAGCGCCGGGATATGGGAGCGTCGTCGGAGTGCCGCCGTACGAACGCAGAGCTGCTTATGTAGTTTTGGCTCTCTGCCACCGCGGGCAGCGATTATCCAACTCACAGTACAGCGCGGCCTATCCAGGACTCCTCACCGATGGCCTGCCAAGTGAAGACACCTATGTATGGGGCGACATCGTCGCAGACTGCATCACCGCAGTCCAAATCCTTCTGCAACAACCCAATATCGACGCCTCGCGCCTTGCGATATCCGGCGGTGACCTCGCGTGGATAACTGGCGCCCTGACGGACGGCGTTCATGCGTTACAAAGCGGCGGTTTGGTGTTCGCCGACATCGACAATCGCATGCAAGGCGATCCAGACTACCCCATCGCTGAGTTCAACGACTTCAAGCGAACCTATTCCGGTTCATGGGACGAGGCGCGTTCAACTCTGGCAAACTACGATCCAATGAGCCTCGCGAGCGGGGTTGACGCCAGCAAAGTGATGCTTTCCGCCGGCGCTTCGGAGAAGGGTTACTACGACAAACTCGCTTCCGCCGTGTCAGGCGAAACCACCGTACGCGTCAACCTAGCCAAAGGCCACCTCGACCACATCGCGCAAGAAGAATGGCTCGCAGACGCATGCGGCATCGAACCCGGACCTGCGCATTATCCGCGGAATTCATAGCAAATCAAATTCGAGTTGCGGCTTTTTGGATTGTCGATGCTCCGCGAACTGCCTGCCAACTCTGCGATCGCTCGCATCAACGTATTCCATTGCGCCTGCAATTGCGCGGTGACCAGCTTGGTCTCGAATCAGTTGATGCATTTTGGCGCAGATCCTCCGATAGTCGGCATGACCTGAGCTTTCGGTTCGGAGCTCCAACATATGAAACGCCTGCCGAGCATTCATTTGGATGTTGTACCGGATCCGGAAACCGAACGGCACCACATACTGAGCTACGTCTAGGCCGTGGTGATTCAATACCTGATCGTACAGTTCTTCCATATCACTCATCGCCGCGCACCAACTATTGAACACATCTGGTTCAACATCTTGGACCGCCTGTGGTGTGGAATAGCCATGGTGAGGTGTCAGTTTTTGCCAATCGATCGTCATCATCCGATGCCGTTGCAGATCTCGAAAGCTTCCAAAGTCTGACAAAACGTCAAATCTATAGTAGACACGTTCCATTCCACGTCCAGGTTTGTGTCGTCGGTTCCTGCGTTGTCCGACGTACGACGAGATTATCCGTTGGCGTTGCGTGGCGCTCATGCGGCGCGCCGCTGAAATGAGTTCCTCGTCGGAATGACGAGAGTACGGGTATAAGGCCGCTGCAACTATCTTCACTTCCGCTTCTTCATCCCAATCAACCAGTCGAACTTCGTCTTTCTGAATGTCGTAGGAAGATCCGACATCGGAATGCTGCAATTCGTCTACTAATGAGTTCATCTCCACCCCTATATTGCGCAAGTAGGCACTCCACGCCAGTCCGCGGTCCTCAAGATCAACTCTTGTGAGGAAACCCTCAATGACCTTCCGCAACTCAATGAGACCCCAACTAGCATATTCACGGGATTCGGCGAGTGGTGAAGCGTTCATGCGCATCAACATCATCTCGTATGCTTGTCCAGTGGCAAACACTCCGATGTTTGACGTAGTAGCGGCAGGCAACAGTCCTCTCGCGGCGTCGCAAGCTAATCCACGCGTGAATCTTTTGAACTCGCCCGGATTTTGTTGTGACGAACGGCTCACCAGTCTGTTTCTGTAATACAGAGTGAGCCTGTGGACGACTGACGAATACCTCTCGAACAGCCTATTCATCGCGTCAACGTAACGGCGAGCGAGTGGGCCATTGGCTATTTCCGGTGGGATCCGGTATCTAAACGATTCAGCGCCGTTTGAGTCGCGCAATTTCACGTCGTAGTAGATATACCTCGTGCTTTGTTCGAGATAAGCAGCTAGTCGTCCGCGTTCTATGATTTTGGCGAGGATCGCTGACGCTTGTTCGCAAGCAAGATGCGCGCCGCCAAGTTGGGCTACGGAATCATCTCCGTAATCCAAGAAAACGCGTTCGTACAATCCCTCGGCGCGCCGAACCGCAGCGGATTCACGATCACGTCCCTCCGATTCGGCATACGTGGCGATCGCGCTGATCCCGATGTCTGGTTTCTCATAAAACTCGTCTAGAAACAACCTGCGTAACGATTTATGTGTGCGACTGTATCGCGCAAACAGCGCGCCTTTGACGATTTCTGGCAGGTTGACGACCGCAAACACCGGTAGATCGGTGTTCGTGAAGTAACGGTTCAGGATCGAACGCTCGTGGTCTGTGAATGACTCTTTTGCGTACACGATGCGTCAATCTTCGCACAAGTACGAGTTCATCATCGCCGCGAACTAATTGCCGTTCACAAGATCAACCGAAGCGGACGTTCCAAACTGTCCTTGACTTCGTTGAGCAAGATCGCAGCCTCTGCGCCATCTCCAACTCGATGGTCGGCAGAAACCGTCGCATTCATCATTTGGCGTACGACCACTTCGCCGTCTTGCACCACAGGAGTCGGCTTAACCGCGCCTACTGCCAAGATGCCAGCTTGAGGAGGTACTATGATCGCGGCGAATGTGTCGATCCCGAACATCCCCAAGTTGGATGTCGAGAACGTACCGCCTGTCAACTCTTCCTGCGTTAAAGAACCGCCGTCCCCGCGTGCCCGTCGCCCCAAATCTTTCGAAGCATTCGAGATGTCAACCAACGACATGTTGTGAACGCCAAGAAGTGCTGGCACAATCAATCCGGCCTCGAGGGCGATGGCCACACCAATGTTGACGCTGTCGTGCCCCTCCAATCGATCCATGTGGAACGTCGTATTCCACTTTGGGTACTTCACAATCGCCATTGCGAGCGCTTTGATGATCATGTCGTTTACGGAAACGCGGGCACCAGAATCCGCAAGTTCCGCGTTTAGTTGAGCGCGGAACGACATCGCGTCGGTCATGTCCACGCCCGTCGTGACGTAGTAATGCGGAGCCTCGGTCTTGCTACGCACGGTGACTCTGGCGATCGCTTGACGCATCGTGGTCAGTTCAATGTCGGAGCCGTCAATCGAAACCGACGGCGCAGTGACACCAACACCTGACGCTGCAAACGCAGGCGCGGGTGTAAACCCAAGAACGTCGTCTCTCGTGATCCGTCCACCCGGTCCGGTTCCGGGTATAGCCGCGAGTTCAAAACCTTTTTCGCTCGCCAATCTCCTAGCTAGCGGCGAGGCCTTTATCCGGCCTCCTTCGACTGAAGGTGCCGGTGGCGCAGGTGCCGCTGATACCGTTTCTACGGGTGTGGGATCCGGTTCCGGAACTGCGACCTCGAGTTCAACCTCGGGTTCCGGTTCGGCAACGGGTTCTTCGACCACGGGCGCCGCTGGCGCGACCTCTGCCTCCGGCAGCGCATCGTCGGCATCGCCGATATACGCGAGCAGAGAACCGACTGGCGCCTTCGTACCATCGCCGAGCACTATCCGACGCAAAATCCCAGCGTTGTAAGCCTCCATCTCCACTACGGTCTTATCCGTTTCGATTTCGGCGAGTTTATCGCCACGAGCCACTTCATCGCCTTCGTTCTTCAACCACTTCACGACGGTGCCTTCGGTCATGTCGGCACCCATCGCTGGCATCGTGACTTCGTGGATCAACTGTTTTCTCCTCTTTGGTACGTTCGCGTTGATGCGAACGCTAAATCTTCACACTTCAAAAAGCGATGATTTTCCTCGCCGCCTCGACGACCTCTTTGGCATCTGGCAGGATATCTTGCTCGAGACCTCGGTTGTACGGCCATGGAACATCTTTCGAACCGACACGCATAACCGGTCCATCGAGCCAATCCAACGCCCGTTCTTGGACCTCCGCGACGATTTCGGACATAATCCCGCCCGTGCGCCTAGCAGTGTCAAGCATCACGGCTCGGCCGGTCTTTCGGACAGACGCTACAACCATGTCGTAGTCGACCGGATGCAGCGAGCGAAGATCGACGATCTCTGCGTCGATACCTGACTCGTCGAGAATCTCCGCCGTTTCCCGCAAAATGTGCACGCCGTAACCATAAGAAACGAGCGTGAGGTCCACGCCCGCACGATCTATCCTCGCCTCTCCGAGCGGAATCTCGTAGTAGTCGTCTGGCACGTCCCCGCGAGAGCCGTAGAGATGGGAATGTTCGGCGTAGACAACGGGATTGTCCGACTTGATCGAACTTCGCAACAATCCCAGAGCGTCTTTGGGGTTCGACGGACAGGCGCAGTACATTCCGGGGACTTCGGCCAACCACGTCTCGAAACTCTGCGAGTGCGTGGCGCCGAGCTGCACACCGGCCCCGGTTGGTGCTCGGATAACCATCGGCACCTTGATCTGACCGCCAGACATATAACGGAGGTTGGCGGCCATGTTGACTATCTGGTCGAACGCCACGAGAGAAAAACTCATCGACATCAGTTCGACGATTGGTCGTAATCCCGCAGACGCGGCACCGATTCCCGCACCCACAAACGCCGCCTCCGAGATCGGCGTATCCTTGATCCGCTTCGCTCCGTACTTTTCCAAGAAACCCTTGGTGATGGAATATGCTCCGCCGTACTCCCCGATATCTTCGCCCATGATGAAGACGTTTTCGTCCGCCTCGATCGCCTCGGACAAACCGAGCGTTATCGCTTCTCGAATCGTGAGTTCAGTCATGGTCCGCAGGCGCCGCGAAGCGACGGTCACGCATACACGTCGTCGAAGGCTTCCGTGAGATCGGGATCAGGGCTGTTAGACGCAAACTCAATGGCGGCTTCAATCTCGGCGTTCACACTGGCCGATAGGTCATCTAGCTCATCCTGAGTCGTGACCTCGTATTCCAACAACTGGCGAGGGAACGTGAGAAGCGGGTCTCGCTGACGCCAGTAATCGATTTCGGAGCGATCTCTGTACTGGTCGCCCGGGTCCGCGAACGAATGCCCGACGAACCGGAAGGTTTTCGACTCAATAAAAATCGGGCTCCCATGAGCCCGAATTTCATCTACTGCTTGCTGTGTGACTTCACGAACCGCTACTACGTCCATGCCATCTACAGCAACCGTCTTCATGTCGTAGGCACCTAGCGCATCACTGAAGTCCGAGCCGCGGAGGCGCACCCTACCGACCGCCGAACCCATGCCATAGAGGTTGTTCTCCATGAAGAAAATGATCGGCAATTGCCACACCGACGCTAGATTGAGAGTCTCGTGAAATGTCCCTTGGTTGGTTGCGCCGTCACCGAAGAAAACCATCGTCACGGCATCAGTATCTTGGTACTGTTGCGCCAGCGCGATCCCGGCCGCGAGCGGCAGCTGGGCACCAACGATGGCATGACCGCCCATGAAACCCTTTGCGGCGTCGAAGATGTGCATCGACCCGCCTTTGCCCTTGCTCAGACCCGTGCGCTTGCCGAACATCTCAGCCATCACTCGGTTAGTGTCGAGACCGCGAGCCAAGGCGTGGCCGTGATCGCGGTAATGCGTCACGATGTAGTCACGGGGTTCAAGTGCGCTAATCGCACCGATGCCTGTCGCCTCCTGTCCGACGTACAGATGCAAGAATCCCCTGATGTGACCGAGCGAATAGTGTTGGCCGCACGCTTCCTCAAACCGACGGATCAGAAGCATCAACCTGTACATCTCCACGAGTTCGTCGTTGCTCACGTGCTCGGAGATAGAAGGTATGCTCGAAGCGTCGTACCCGTTGCTGTTGTTGGTTAATTCATGCGAAAAACCCGTGACGGGTTGCCCAAAGGAGCCCTTGGTGGCGATCCTGGGTTTTTCGGATAGATCCATGTTCCCGAGCAGCAGCTTTTCCAGGGAAGAATTCCCGCTCAGTACGGTCGGGTTGTTCGGGCTGGCGCTCCTGG
>CAYRHG010000031.1:0-3160 GCA_964424025.1 uncultured Dehalococcoidales bacterium
TTGGACAACCCTGAAATCGAGCGCGGCGGGTTCACGGTACGATGCGCCGTATATCACGGAGAGATCACCGACCGATTTCATGAATCCAGTCAGGTTTACGATCGCGAACACCGGCAGCAGAGCCCAGAACTCCGCACTGAACGAAAACCCCAAATCTACGCTACCTAGATCCGGAAAACTGAACCAAGGAGCCGCCGTAACCGCGGCAACGTCGTACAGACCAAGAGGAACGGCCACAACGAGCCCTGTGCCAATCGTTATCGGCAGAACCCACATTCGGATGAGTGGGGTGCCAAGCAGAGAAACTAGAATTCCAGTCGTCAGCGCCACTAAGCCCGGGGTCAGGAACAGCACCACTGATGCATCGTCCGGAGGAACCACCGTGACCCGCACGATGAACGGAACCGCCGACACCGCGACGAGCATTATCACCGTCCCAGTTACCGCTGGAGTAAAAATCCGACGCAGCGTAGCGAGTCGAAGCGTCAACACCAGCTGCAACACTGTCGAAACCACAATCAAGCTCGCCAGCAAACTGGGACCACCGATCTGCAACGCCAACGCGCTGACCGCCAGAAAGGGCACATTGAAGTTGGCCACTACCAAGCGTCCCGATCCGATGCGTCGGAACGGACCGGCGTGAACGATCATGCTCAGCCCCGTGACCGCCAGAGCCATTATCACGACCCAATGCAGATAACCTTCAGACTCGCCGGATGCCAAAACTACGAGCGTTACCAACGTCACTAAACTGATGGAATTGGGCAACAGTATCTGCAGCGCAGACGAAAACGCCACGGTCGGAGGGCATTTGTCGTTTGGTTCGTAGCGTATCTGGTCCACGGCCACTCTTCTCTGAGCCTCGGTAAAGCGCTGCAAGGGCACGCTACCTTTTTGTATTGAATTTGAACGAAATCAAAGATGTCCCGTTAGTGAAGACGCGCATGATACTTAATCTCAACAGTTATAATACGGAATGCAATCTGATATGTTCGTTCGCTGTGTTTGACCCCAATCACGCGGCTCGGACGTTAATGGAATCTCAATGAATGATTGAGCGGAGGCAACGGTGATCTTTGCAAAACCCAATGGCAGTCTAGCTGTCGTGTTGGCGATGATCTTGGCGTGTTTCGCCTTAGTCGTAATCGCCTGCACAAGCGAACCCGATCCTACACCGACGCCGGTCCCGGCTCCCACCTCCACGCCAATCCCTGAACCAACCGCAACACCGGTGCCGGAGCCTACCGCAACCCCCGTGCCGGAGCCCACTTCTACTCCTGAACCCGAACCGGCTTCGATGGCTGAAGCCGATGATTCGGGGGATGCACGCACTATCGCCTATGTGATGAAGGGCATCGAGTTCGTGGAGCGCGAAGGACTGGACGCAGCCATCGAACACTACAACAGCGACGAAAGCATCGAAGACGGCCGGTGGTTAAGGATCATCGACACCGATACAGGGATAATGGTCGCATCTGCGCTGCAGTACGAGGTTGGATTGCAGATTAGCGGACGGGGAGTCAACAACATTGGTTTGGCTATCACCGCTGCAACCGAAGAAGGGCGGTGGACCGAATCGCTTGCTGATCATCCCGATACGGCCCAACAATTGCCCAAACGCAACGTATGGATCCGCCGAGACAATCTCG
Source organism: uncultured Dehalococcoidales bacterium (assembly GCA_964424025.1). Taxonomy (GTDB): domain Bacteria; phylum Chloroflexota; class Dehalococcoidia; order Lucifugimonadales; family Lucifugimonadaceae; genus Bin127. Next base: position 1,650 of record CAYRHG010000031.1, read on the forward strand.
TCTTCAACTCCGGGCACTTCGTGTTGCAGCAAAACATCGAAGCACCCGTCCGAAACTACGTAAATCGCGCTGTGGAGCGATACGAGTCCGAGGGACTGCAAGCAACCATCGACTACTACAACAGCCAAGACAGTCTCGAGGGCACGCTCTACCTATTCCTGATCGGCGCGGACGACCTCTACCTCGCGCATCCGATATTCCCACACCTAATCGGAACAGACATCAAAGAGGTGGTAGGCTCCGACGGGCAAGAACTAGGCAAGGAGATCGCCGAGGCGACCGAAGACGGCATATGGGTCGAATACCTGTGGCCAAACCCGATCACCAGAAACGAAGAGCACAAAACCACGTGGGCGCTTCGCCACGACGGACTAATCTTCGCTTCTGGTTACTATTCCGCCGGGGACGATCCGGTCGACCAACCTTGGGTTGACGCCGACCCGCGCGACTACACCGTCGAATACATCGGAAACGCTATAGCGCTCTACGAACGAGACGGCCTCGAAGCCATGTTGGATTTCTACAACAGCGTAGCCAGTTTCCAAGGCCAGTGGTACCTCTTCGCAACCGACGAAAACGACATCTACAACGTTCATCCCTTACTCCCCCAGTTGAGAGGGACCGACATTAAGGAAGTGGTGGGCGCGAATGGTTACGAACTCGGAAAAGAGATTGCGAAGGCGACCGAGGAAGGTCATTGGATCGAATACATGTGGCCACACCCTGCCACGCTGAAAGAGGTCCCGAAGGTTTCGTACGCTGTTAGGCGCGATGGCATGATATTCGCCTCCGGTTACTACCCACCGCAACAAGATGCAGAAGAAACCGCCGTTGACTACGTTCAGCGCGCGATCGATAAGTACGAAGCTGAAGGGATCGACGCTGTCGTCGATTTCTACAACAGCGACGAAAGCATCGAAGGTGCCTTTAGATTGGTCGTGGTCGACGAGAACGATTCGTTACTGGTATCGCCGATATTCGAGCACCTTCGCGGCAGAAATGTCCGAATACTCGCCGCGCATCCCGCCCTGACGGATTGGGCCACCAACACTCTGAAGACCACAGAATCAGGCCACTGGTTTAGTACCGATGCGGCATCTGCCGATGGATCTCAGTCGGGTTTGACCAACCACTACTGGTCGATCCTCCACGACGGCATCATCTTCCAGACCGCATACAGCGAGTAACCCAATCCCAGAACACATCGACGCGATCAATTCGCGTCAAGCGGCTCCAGCGCACGCGTGCGAGGAGGATATTCCCGAGTGGTCGTCGCCAACAAAAGAAATGGCGCGCTTGGCGGGATTTGAACCCACGACCTCAGCCTTCGCAGGGCTGCGCTCTATCCACTGAGCTACAAGCGCGCGTCGCACACTTTTCAGGTTATCACTGCGGGGCGGAGATACCTGATGTCGGACATGGTGCCGAGGGCGGGAGTCGAACCCGCACGTCCTTGCGGACACTACGCCCTGAACGTAGCGCGTCTACCGTTTCGCCACCTCGGCAACCTG
>CAYRHG010000032.1:0-16001 GCA_964424025.1 uncultured Dehalococcoidales bacterium
GGTTTGGCTCTGATCGTGATGTTGACTTTGCTGCCAGCCGGGCGAACGATCTTGGACCGACGACGCGAAGCACGTGGCAAATTGAAGCCGCCTCGGCCCATCGCTACGGCGTTACCTGGAGTGGAACGCTTAGCAGCGTGGTTAGGTAGGAGCCTTACGCGGAGACCGGCACCTTACATAATCGTGGTTGTCGCTGTCACCGTCGGTTTGGGATACGCGGCCACTGGACTCGATTCGGAGTACAGCATCCGTGATCTGCTGCCTCGCGGCGGGACCGTGCTGACGGATTTGAACACGCTGGATACGGCTGTCGGCGGTTCGACGGAGATGGCCAGTGTGATCGTACAAGCTGAGGCTACTCAGACGCGCACTTTGTTGAACGTGCGGGAGTTCGAGGAAGCGTTCGACAATCCATCGCGGCGCCCAAGCGCGGCTGCAGGACCAGTACTAGCTTCATACGAACTACTCATACGAGACTGGACTACCGACAGCGGCGAACCCGCCGACAAGTACGATACCGAAATCGCGAGCCGCTTCCAAGAAGCATCTGCTGGTATTGAAATCGATCCGGTTGAAATGCAGGGGATCCTAGATGCGATTGAGGCTAAGGACCCTGCTCTGTCTCGGGTTTTGGTCAACAATCCCAATGGAATCGACGCGATTCTCTTGCAATTCCCGGCGTACACCGGTAATCCTGCGGCAACGAAGCACCTGCAAGAAGAGATCGAGGCGCGATGGTTTGGGGAGGACGACAGTATTACGGTTACTTCCGAAGCCGTGATCTCGTTCGCCGTCACCGATGCGATCCGCGACACTCAGACGGAGTCTATCGGGGCGACGGTAACGGTGGCGTTGGTTGTGCTCGGCATCTTCTTTTGGGTGACCGTTAGGCAACCCGCCTTGGCGCTGATCGCGGTAGGGCCGACGGTGCTAGTGATGATTTCCGTGCTCGGTACGATGGCGCTGTTGGGCATCCCGTACACGCTGGTCACATCGATCATCACTGCATTGTCGATCGGTATCGGCGTTGACTACACGATCCATGTGATCCATCGCTACCGGGAAGAATATGCGCACGTACGTGATCCACAGACGGCAGCAATCAGGACGCTCGCGACTACAGGTTCGGCGTTGCTGGGTTCTGCGCTGACCACCGCGCTCGGCATTGGCGTGTTGATCGCATCGCCGATGCTGGCAATGCAACAGTTCGGAATCACGGCGGCGATCACGATCGCCTATTCGTTGATCGTTTCCATCTTGGTCGTGCCTCCCGCCATGACGGTTTGGGGCGCATATCAAAACATGCGCCTACGCTCGATGGTCCGCCTGTGGGAAGAAGAACTCGATCTGGAGATCGAGGCGGTCTACCGTCGCCACGAAGATGATTGAAAACCGGCGAGGCGGCGGATGAGAATATCCGTCGCCTCGCCGTCATTCCGGAACTAGCCGGACGCACCCTCTTCGGCCAGCCCTTCGCTGCCTCGGTACATGCCGAGACCAATGGCGAAGAGGCAGATGGATCCGATCAACAGCAAGACGTTGAAGATCATCAAGTAAACGAGAGGATCATCGCCGGGCACGAACATCGCAGCCAGATACGTTATCAACCCTAACGCGCCCGACACCACGAGAGCATTCGCCGCGATTTTGAACGCGTTCATCGTCTGGATCAGTTTGCCGACCCCGTAGCCAAACAGCATTGTGGCGAATGGATATATCACGATGAACCCCAAGAAGACGGCGGTCAGAGTCGTGTGTACGGCGAGCGCGGTCTCCTCCAGCAAAATCTGATTTTCGGACCCGGCCACAGCGTCGTTAGCGCGTTGCATCATGTGCGTGACGAAGTGCCGCATGCCCAATCCGAGGATATTGATGCTCCACTCGATGATGGAAATGATGATCCCGAACTTGAGCAGCGTACCAGCCAGTCCTCCCAGACGCGTGGCCAGCGGGAAGAGCCCGTACGCCCCGAACGATATCAGCAGCATCGCAACTATCGATAGGAAGATCGTCACGTGCGCCAGCGTCGGCGCATCTCCGATCACTTCCAGCGCCGCAGGAAAGTCGGTCTGGTCCACGCGGTATACCACGGTATTGCCCGGATACAACATAGAAGCCACGATAGAAACCAGAATGCCAGCCATCATTGCGATTCCGGCGTATTTTATGACCACGATTTACCCCCTTTTTCTCGGAGACGACTTAGCTTAGTTCGAGCGAATCCCAATCGCTACACCGCTGATTTGCCGCGAAGCAGTCTAGCACGGATGACTCTGTTTCGTTAACAGGACATATTGATCTGTTTTGCGACAGATCAATCTATGAGCCGCGCCAAATCGGCCCACGGTTCGCACGTCAACGTGGAACGCCGGCAAATTACCCGTACGGACTTTGCCTTTCGAACCGTTATGGAGCCGGCACCCAACCTCGTTCTTCGCGCCAATCGGTGGCGATGTCGACAAACCGATCCAAACCCAACCCGGAGACATCGATGCTGGATTTGCCGTGTAGGACCATATCGCTTACCGTTTTGCCCGTTGCGGGTGAAATCCCGAAACCGTGGGCCGAGGCCGTCACTACGATGTAGTTGCTGGGAGTTTCCGCGAAGTCGATGATCGGCATGTAGTCTGGCGACTGTTCGACGATACCGGCCCAACTACGGAGCACTGGCACATCGGCGACATCTGGAAGCAATTCCGCGAGCCGCCTAGCGATGTTCCTTATAAGAGGGGTGTTCGGTTTGTCCGGGTCTGCGGTGAGTTCAATGTCGGTCCATTCGTGGGCACCACCTCCAAACAACAGGTTGCCTCTCGCGGCTTGGCGACCGTATAGGCCGTTACCTACGAGGGCGATGTCGAAAAGTGGAGGCAAAGGCGCGGTCGCCAGAATCTCGACTCTCGCCGGGGCGACGGGGACTTGGACCCCAACGATCTCCGCCAACAATGCGGTCTGAGGGCCGGCTGCGGCGACCACCATATCGGTCGCGATGGTGCCGGCCGTGGTCTCAACAGAAGTTACTTTGTCGTTGTCCACTGCGAAACCCGTGACAGCGGTGTTCTGGTAGAGCCTGCCTCCCAAATCTTGGAAGGCCCAAGCAAACGCTTGCACCGAACGTTGCGGGTTGGCGTGACCGCCGTTGGCAAAAAACAGACCGCCGAGCGTCCTGTCCGAGATGCCGGGAACCAGGTCTTGTATCTGCGAAGGATCCAAGCGCTCCACGCTGATACCGTGCCGCAACGCTACCTCCTGCTCACCGAAGAGGTCGCCCATCTCTTCCTCCGAAACGGCGACCTGGATTCTCCCTTGGTGTATGAATTCGGTTGGATAGCCTAACTCATCGTCTAGCTTCGACCACAACCTGACTGATTCGGCGGCCAAAGGCACGAGCGCAGGTTCGTCGGTCCGTTCGCTGATCATCCCGCCATTCCGTCCAGAGGCTTCGCTGCCCACGATTCCTTTCTCGACGACGACAACATCCAAACCAGCCTTGGCCAGAAAATAGGCTGAGCTGAGACCTGAAACGCCACCGCCGATGACAACTACGTCTGCGCTCGTGATAGTCATGCGGCGATCCGGATTAACCCAGCACCTTGCTTGTTGGGCTGAACCACTTGGGCCATTCATTGCGAACCGAATCGGGTTCGTCTTCGGGCCACATGACATTGAGCGGTAACGGCCTCAACGGCGCGCGATACGTCATTGGTGGCACTTCGGAGAGGTCAATACCTGACTGGTCAGAACTCAGCATGGCGACCTGTTCGCGGCATTGTCTTCCTTGGCAGATGCCCGTTCCGGCCCTAGTCAGGCGTTTGATCTGGTTGGGGTTGACCGGGTTGTCCTTCAGTTGTGTCTGCAGATTCCTTCGGCTCATCTGCTCCGAATCCCATTTCAAATACCGCGGAGGTTGCAGATCCGATACATCCGCACGGGTCACTTCTTCGCAAGGGCACGCGAAGATTTGCCGCCCGCCGGCGTTGCCGAAGGATTTAAGCCAACGGTCCCACATTTTATGAGCCGTCATAGGTTTCGCCGCCACACCAATGGGCTGGATCTCTGACCTACGAGCGTTCGCTGCCGCGTCATCGATCGCACCTAACGACGCGGCCGCAGCGATCCCGGCAAGGCGACCCTGGTCGCGGGCGATCTCGGTGTCGAGGATCATTGCGTCTTGGAATCCTGCAGCGTCGCCGGCGACGAAGACGTTTTCGACGCTGGTGCGCATCCAGTCATCGTGGATTGGCACATGCCCGCCGAGTTCGGATCTGAAGACGAGGTCACAACCTAAGAGGCTGAGCAGTTCGACGTTTGGCACGAGGCCAATGGCGAGGCAGACGGTGTCGACGGAGATGAGCTTCTCAGTTCCGGCGACGGATTCCGCGTCGTCGTCGATCTCAACCAACACGACGGTCTGGATATCGCCGTCGCCGCCGTTCGCTTCGACGACGGTATGTGATGTATACACATCCACGCCGCGGTCGTTCAAATCTGCGGCGATAGCCAGAGCTCCTTGCACGGTGGGCGACACATCCACGATGGCCGCTATCACCGCGCCGCCATCCATAGCCATCTTGGCTGTGTTGAGACCAAGGTCACCCGAGCCCAAAACGACGATGCGCTTCGAGCGCAACGCGTTGTAATGATTCATTAGCGAGTACGCGCCGTTGGCTCCCATCGTCCCAGTCCGTTCCCAGCCTCGGAATCCGATGCTCAAGTCGCGAGCCCCGGTGGCAACGATCAAACATTCATATTTCATCATCCACGATCGCTTGTAGTCGGATAAGCCGATCTGTGGACCGTCCAGGGCTCGGCTGTTCTCGGAATTGCGAAACCCGCCCCAAACACAGGTTCCTAGCAGAACCTCGACACCGGCCTCTTCGGCTTCCGCAAGAGCGTCGTTGGCCGAAGCCACCATCCGCATCATTTCGGCTTCGTTGAGCAGCGCGTCGGTGAAGCGTTCACCGTAAAACAGGGGGATGTTCATACCAACCAGGGAAGTTGGAACGGGATTTTCGTCGATCAGCGTGACCCGCACGCCGGCCTTTGCCGCTTCAATCGCGGCGGCCGTACCCGATGTACCCGCTCCTACTACGACCAGTTGTCTGGTTTCCATGAATGGTCCCTCAAGTCGTCCCGGAAGCCACTTTGGCCGACGAAATTGTCCCACTCGGAATGGCGCCGCGCAAGGCTTTGGTGTAGTTGGCTCCGAATCCGCAGCACGTGCCTATGACCTGTGCCCCCGTTTCGATCCAGTCTGCAGCCTCGTGCGTCAACTCCTCTGCGGACTCTTCGTTGACAAAACTGCTGTCCTGCCAAGTCTCAAGATAATCGGCTCTACCCGCGTCAGGATACAGAGCTATGGGGCCGGACCATTCTTGGAGCGCGACCTGCAATGCCGCAGTGGTCTCCGAGATTCTGCTATGGAAGATTCCGATTGCGTCGGGATTCAACGATGCAATTTCGCGGATTCCGTCGATGAGAGTCATTTCATGGTCGACGGCGCGCCAGTCTGAAGTCCACATCGGCATTCCCATGCCGCTGCTGTAGGCGTTGCGATCATCACCGAAACTCATTCGCACCTCTTCGCTTTCGGACGCCACAGAAGCGGTGAAACCGACCCAGACCGGCAATCCCGTTGCCATCGCCGCCTCAGCCGCGATCAATCTTGATTCGTTGTCGGCCCACATGTTCTCCATAAGAAAGAAGTCGATGCCCGACTCGGCCATAATGTCGGCCTGTTCATCGACATACGCCCTCAGTTCCTGCGCCGAAAGGCTGGCGCCATAACCGAAACCAGTCCCGCCTAACAATGTACCCGTCCGTTCATCGCGGATCGGGATGCGGCAGGAGATGGAACCTGCAATGTAAACGGGCCTGTCCCCGGCGACCCTCGTCCGAGCTTCGAGTGCAGCGTCTACGGACCGTACGTTAATCTCCCTCACCAATTCGCCATATCCGGCCACTTCGAGAGCCGGGCGCAAAGTGTTGAATGTGTTCGTGGTAATGATGTCGGCGCCCGCCCGGATGTAACGCTCGTGCATCTGTCGAACAGTCGCCGGATGCGTGTAGTTGCCCGGGCCACACCACGCAGCCGGATGCATCGGCACGCCCATCGACTGGAGCTCCGTCCCGATGGCTCCGTCTAGGATGATTACCTCGCCGTTGTCGATGCGGCTCTTGAGGTGCTCATAGTTGGACATGACCTGTTTCTCCCTTGCGGTTCAGCGCAGCATTCGTCGGTTGCCAATATTATGCGGCTTGGATCAGAACACGGCACGACCGATCGTAGGCATAAGTCGTTGGTTTTGCGCCGATTTTCGACTAATAACGCGAAAAGTCATAGCCTTCTTTGACGATACAGTCGAGTAAAGCTGGCCGTCCGGATTTCGTCACCGCGATGGCTTCCTCTAGTGCAGGGATGAAATCGTCCGGTTGGTCGACGACCTTGCCCCATGCGCCCAACGCCTCGGCGATGGTCTTGTAATCGCCGCCGAGCGCCAACGAGTCCATCGTGTCGGCCGTGTAAGGCTGGGCATTGCGCTCGATCGCCATGACATTGTTGTCGAAAACAATCGTCAAGATGCCGAGTTTGTTGCGCACCGCCGTCTCGATGTCCATCCCGACCATGCCGATGGCTGCATCGCCCATGATGTTGACGCAAAGCTTGTCTGGCCGGGCGAGTTTCGCGCCCATGATCAGGCCCAGTCCGTGGCCGAGCTGCGTCGACTTCCCCCAGCCCATGTAGGTTCTTGGCTCGACGCACTCCCAAAACGGCACCAATTGCTCTCTGGGGCTTCCAGAATCGTGAGTGATGATGGTGTTCGTTCGATCGACGTGGTGCAGCAGGTCCCAGATGATTCGGTACTGGTTGATGGGCACCTCATCCGAAGTGAGTTGGGGCATCCAGTCGTCCAACCACTCCTGTTTGACCTTCTCCACTTCCGCTTCGACATCCATGTCGGTCTTTCTGCCGGCTCCACCGGTTCGGGACTTAACTTCCGAAATGAGTGCCCGGAGAGTTAACCGAGCGTCGCCCAACAACGGAAAGTCGACCCTCAAATCCTTGTTTATGTCGCCAGCGTTGGTGGTGTTGTGAACGATGATCTTGTCCGTCGGAATCGCAATGCCGTAATTGGTCTTGGTGAAGCTACAACCCACACCGAATATCACGTCTGCATTGCCGATGAAGTGGGCCGATTGTTTCGTCTTGGCGATCGAACCGGAACCTAGCGCGAGAGGATGGTTCTCTGGGAATACGCTCTTGCCTTGCATCGTGGTCATCACTGGCGCTCGCAACAATTCGGCGATTTCCTTTAATTCGTCCCATGCCTCCGCGTATAAACAGCCTTGCCCGGCGTGTATAACCGGTCGCCTGGCCGAGAGCAGAGCCTCCGCGGCGGCGGCGATGTCCGTTGGGTCGGGTGATGTCTTGCTCGGTCTGACAGGCAAGTAATCAAACTCGTCATCGAGTTCGGAAAACCAGACATCCCGCGATATCTCCAGCATCACCGGCCCTGTCTTCCCAGTTCGCAGTTGGTAGAAGGCGCGTCTCATCAGCTCCGGTATCCGTGGCGTCGAATCGACGCGCGCCGCCCATCTTGTGACGTGGCGATAGTTCTCGACTGGATTGAAGACCGGCTCCACATGCGTTCGGTCATTCCCGTCGCCGCCAGCGAGATGGAGCATCGGTACGTTGTCGGAGAAGGCTTGAGCCGCGCCAGGGAAGGCGTTTTCAGTCCCGGGTCCTACCTGCGACGCGAACACGCCGATGCGGTTGCCGTTGGTGGTGCGACTGAAGCCATCGGCGATCGACATACCGACGCGTTCCTGCCTGCAGATCACGGGGCTTACGCCGACCTTGGCGCATGCGTCAATCAATGGTTGGGCTGGGTAAACCGAGAGGTATTCGACGCCTTCGCGCCTGAGTACTTCGGCAATTGCGTCGACGCCCTGCATGATGGGCTCCTTTCGAGTGGAGTGAAACTCGCCACCTTTGCGACTAAAGGTTACCGGTCTTTAGTAACCGCAGGCTTCATCCGGTCCAAAGGGATGGACACCAGCGCGAAGGAGTCCAGATTCTGGGTCGATCATGATGCCGCGCGGCCTTGAAAAACCGCCACCTGTTGTGGGTTCGGGCACAACTGAGACGTTGTGTCCCATTTTGGCCAATGCCTCGACCGCGTCTGGGTCGATCCGGTGATCCACGAAGGTCTCGCGCTCGGCGGCGTCTACGCTTGGAGCGGTGATCGCTTCCTGCATGCTCATTCCGAAATCGACGACGTTCGAGATCACTTGCGCGATGCGGCAGATGATTCTTCGCCCGCCAGGCGCACCAACAGTGAGAAACGGTTCGCCATTGCGGAGCAGCAGCACCGGCGACATGTTATTCAATCCGCGCTTGAAACCAGCGATCGAGTTCGCAGATCCGGGTTTGGGATTGAAGACGACCATTCCGTTGCTGAGAAGCACGCCAGTGCCCGGCACGATGACGCCGGATCCGAAGCCTCCAACCGCAGTCTGTGTGCAGGCGACCATGTTGCGTTCGCTGTCGATGATGCTCAAATGCGTGGTGCAGTCACCCTCGCTGGGTGGTGACGCAGACGCCGCACGCTCAGGGCGCAGTTGGCGATCGTACTGCCACGGATCATGCAATGAACCGTCGGAGTACGCCACCCACGGCTGAAGCTCCCGCTCCTCTTCTAGATTGGCTTTTTCGCGGTCGATCGAGCGCGCTATCTCTTGCGCGTACCCTTTGGACAAGAGGCCTCCCAACGGCACAGGGCCGAAATCAGGATCGCCTAGGAAGTGATAGCGGTCGGCGAATGCATGACGAGCCGCCTCAATGAAAAGGTGCAGATTTTCTGGCGATCCGTGTACGAGATGACTTAGATCGAAATTCTCGAGGATGCGCAACGTCTGCAAGCCCGTCGTTAGGCCGGCTGGCACTGGAGAACCGAGTAACTCGTAGCCTCGATAGGAGGTCCTGACTGGTTTGAGCACCTGAGCCTCGTAATTGGCAAGGTCGTGTGAGCTCAAGAGGCCGCCGTGCCGCCTCATCTCCTCGTCGATGGCTTCCGCGATTTCGCCCGTGTGAAGCGCATCTTTGCCTTCTTTGCCGATCCGTTCAATGGTGTCGGCAAGGTCCCGTTGGACGACTTTTGCGCCGGCCGGAGGCGGAAATCCGCCCGGCATGAAGACGCGCGCGGTCGCCTCGTGCCGAGCGAGGTTCGCCATGTTGCCCGCTACCTGCGAACGAGTAAACTGGTCTGCCTCAAATCCTTCTCTGGCATAGTTGACGGCTGGTTCGAGCAGTTGCTCCAACGGGAGTGAGCCGAAGAGCTCATGAGCGCGACACATTCCAGCCGTAACTCCGGGAACCCCGACGGAGCGGTGTCCGATGGCGTTTGCCCGATCCTCGACTTCATAGATACCGTTGCCTGAAACCGCTTGGCCGATAACGTGGTACATGTCAGCAGTTGCGGCCATCGGCGAGCGATGGCCATAGTCGATGGCTGTGGTGCGTCCCTCGCGGGACATATGGACGACCATCTGGCCATGACCAGCGATGGAAGAACTTGCCGGTTCAACCACATTCAGACAGAACCCGGTAGCGATGGCGGCGTCCACCGCGTTGCCGCCACTTTTCAGAATGTCGACACCGACCTGCGCCGCGATCGGGTGGGCAGTTGCTACGGCACCGTTTTCGACCACGACTTCATCTTTGTTGGGTCGCCAGACGCTACGTGAGTTCAACAGACAACCCTTTCAACTGCGTCGTTAAACATTGTGGTTAACAGTATCGCGACAACCCACAACGAGCCGCCTTGATGGATCTCCGCCTTCGCGGGCACGACGGACCGAATATGCGACAACTAATTGCGCGTGATCACGCCACATGCAACGCGGCTGCCGGTGTCGACCTCTTCTTCCCCATACGGATCGGGTTTTTCATGCACTATGATAGCCGAGCCGTCATCGTCGAACACCGAATGGCGCGGTCCTTGGTTGAGTGTGATGCCTTCGGTAAGGAAATCGGCCCGTGCGGAACCGTCATTCCCGGCATATATGTTGAGCAAATCGCCGCCGTGCCCACCGGTAGGATCACCGCGCTTCCATGAGGCGTGTATGAATCCGTGCGCGGCATCGGTCGGGTCGAAGTGGTCGCCTGCAGCATCGAAGTTAGGCGTGCATGCCCCTGTTTCATGGATCACAAATGCGTGGCCACCGGGCGCCAGGCCCGTCAAGTCGGCCATGACCAAAACACCGACGGCCGCTTGCCGGAATTCAACAGTCCCGACCGGGTCCCCGCTCGGAGATTGGAGCGAGGCAGTGGCGGTCAAGCCCACGGTTATCTCATCCGCTTCGCGCGTGCGCAGGTTCAGGAATACTATGCCCACGACGACTATGAGGACGACGGTAACGACAGATCCTGCAAGAAATACCTGTTCTGGTTTCCAAGGCACTTTCGTCAACCTCCAAGACCCAACGGGATGAATGCCGATCGATCTCTCAGTTTTCTTACCGGACGTGAACGCGCAGTTGCTTGCGCGTCCATAGCGGCCATAAATGGTTGGGATGCGCGTGATGATAGCACGTATCTAAAGTACCCTCCGTGCGGCACTTCCACTTCAGCCATCCGTCGACGTTCCCGCGCCGGATTTCCGCCTCCGCGGGAATGACGCGTGGTAACTGTGCTCAGGTGTGGAGCTAAGATGGTCCCGCTCGATGACGTGTCAGCCGTCGGGGTATCAAATTACGAGTGCGCGGTGTGAATTCGTCGGTGCGGCCTCGAAAAGCCGCCTGTAGATCAATCGGTTCAACGAGAGAGGTCATCCAACACGACGTGGGCCGCGTTGTGGCCGGGTGCCCCCGTGACTTCACCGCCAGGGTGCGTGCCTGCGCCGCAGAGGTAGAGGCCTTGGACCGGCGAGCGGTAGTCGGACCATCCCGGCAAGGGACGGCGCGACATCATCTGCTGCGGGATCATGTCTAGATGCCTGATGTTGCCATCGGTCAAACCGATGCGTTCCTCTATGTCTTCCGGCGTCAGGAACACCCAGTCTATGATCGAATCCCTGAAGTTGGGGGCGTATCCCGCCACATAGTCGATGAGCCACTCGCCGTATTTCGGGCCCGCTTCGAACCAAGAGCCGTCCTTGACGTGCGGCGGTAGGAAGTAAACCCACAGCGAGAGCACATGATGGCCTTCCGGGGCTACCGTCGGATCGTAGGTCGACGGGATTTGAAGCTGCATGATGGGCGTCTTTGTCACTCGGCCGTTTTTGCAGTCGTCCCAGGCCTTCTCGCTTTGGTCAACCGTCGGACAGAGCGTCATCATTGCCAAGTGTTCCGGGTTGAAGTTGGTGCCGAGGTGACGGGAGAAGTCGGGTAGTTCCTTGACGGCGCACAGGAACTTGCCAGAAGCTGCCATCGTCTTAAGCGATTTAACTTCTTCGACGAATTGGCCAGGGAGATCCGATTCATCTACTAGCGTGAGGTAGGTGCGTTTTGGATCGGCGTTCGAGATCACGATGTCGGCGTCTACCGTTTCGCCGTCTGTGAGCTCGACACCGGTGGCTTTTCCGCCTTCCGACAAGATGCGTTTCACCTCCGCGCCTGTCCTAATCGTCACGCCCGACGCCTCGGCCGATCGCGCAAGCGATTGCGTGATCCCGCCCATGCCGCCGCGCACTATCCCATAGTTCTCGGTATCTTCTCGGAACGCGCTGAAACGATAGAGGGCGGTGATGTACGCGCTGCCGGGCGCGCTGATGTCGCCCATGTCGAATGCGCCAGTGCTGACCGCCGCTTTGACTTCGTCTGATACGAAGTATCGTTCGATGAGATCTTTCAACGGGACGGTCAAAAGGGTCTCGAGAAGCTCTTCCTCGCCTTCTTGTCGGAATCTCTCAGTTAATTCGGCCAGGGAAGGGGGAGGACCGAGGTAGTAGTCGCTGAGAATCCTTACGGCGCGGTGCCAAAACCCAGCCCATTCGAACCAAGCGTCAGCATCCTCCGGATATTGATCGCGCATCTGCTCAACGGTCTCCGCGTCGTCGTGCCAAAACGTGACCGTCTTTCCATTGGGGTAGGGATGAACGCGCGAGGGGTCCAATGGATAGACGTGGAATCCGAACCTGCGCAACTCCAGATCGTCGATAACCTTCTTCTGGAGGATGTGGCAGATGTATGAACAGGTTGAGATGTGGTAACCAGGGAACCACTCCTCGGTCACAACGGCACCGCCCACGACATCCCTGCGTTCCAAAACTTGGACGTCCAGCCCGGCACGCCCTAGGTATCCAGCGGCCACGAGACCGTTATGCCCGCCGCCAATGATGACGACTTTCGCCTGTTCGGCCATGGCAAGCTCCTTCCGATTGCGATAGGCGATGTTGGACGGCAATAGTAGCAGATTCGCGGATTACGTCCGGCAACACGCAGCCTGACAGCTGCGAATTCCGAAGTAGCAACTGCCGCAAATGCATACGCGAGGTTGCTCGCCTTGGCGGTCGTCATCATGTCCAGCAAAGTTCTCTCTGCCTTCTTTGATCAACCAAGGGACAAGGAACAGCGCAGACACCGGGTCAGCCCACCACCAGGCGAGTAGGGCATTAAATCCGATTCCGATCAATATTGTGAGATCTTGGATGTCGCAGAATAGGCTCTCCATCGCCTCTGCGCGCAACGATCTGGACTGCATCTGGACCGCGATTCGCATCTTCGATACATAGAGGACAGCCATCACAACGGCGCTGGCGGCGACGATCACGATACCCGCGAGGCTCGGTTCCGGTTCGGGCAACCAACCAACAAGACTGGCACCTGAGTGCAGTACAACGTACGCCGCCAAAAGGAAGAAACTCAGACCGAGCAGTTTCTGCGCTTTGGCCTCCGCGGACTCTGCATCTTCTTCGTCCATCTCGGTCCTCAACCGCCACACCAACACGCCGCCAGCGAATAGCTCGACGATGCTGTCCAGCCCGAACGCGAGGATTGCCACACTTCCCGCATGAAGACCGGCCCACAGGGCAACTACCGCCTCCACGACGTTCCAAGCCAGTCCGGCAAGGACCAGAAGAAGCGCCGTTTTCCGAAGCCCGTCAGAAGATTGCATCTGGTGTGGTCACATCCCGCAAATCTCGTTTATGCCTCGGTGGTCGCAGCGACGCGCTCAATGAGACGAAACCTGACCGCCGTCCACGTTAATCGATTGACCGCTAACCCACCGACCTTCGTCGGAGCAAAGGAACACGACCATGTTGGCCACATCAACCCCGGTGCCCGGGCGTCCCATCGGGATGTTTGACTCCAACCGTTCCCAATGTTCGCGCCCTCCGGGAGTGTTGTCGCGCTTGTTGTCCCACCGCGATGTGTCGATAACTCCCGGACATACGGAGTTGACGTTGATCTGGTGGGGGCCCAACTCTTTCGACAGGCTGCCGGTAAGTCCTTGCAGCCCCATGTTGGCGACGACGTAGGCGGCGAAGGTGGCCGGATGGATCTTTCCGGCGATGGACGAGATCATAACGATGCTCCCGCCCGTGCCTTGTCGGATCATCTCTTTGGCCGCGGCTTTTGAGGCGTAGTACGAACCATGAATCTTGATGTCGAGGACGCGGTGCCAGACGGCGTCGTCGAGTTCGACTATAGGGACACGGTCGTTAGCCATCGCGAACGCCGCGTTGTTCACCAAGATGTCGACTGAACCCAATTCAACCGCGGTCTTCTCCACGATCCCCGTGGCCTGAGCACCGTCGGCCAGATCTGCAACGATGGTGAGAGCTCTGCGTCCCATGGCTCGAACCTCATCCGCCACGCTCTCGATATCTCTCCATCCCATCTCCTTCTCATCTTCGGGATAGGTGTCAGGCGATCGGCCCGTACCCGTCACAGCAATATCGGCCCCTGCGCGGGCCAATGCTAAAGCCGTGTCTCGACCAATTCCACGATATCGCCCGGCGCCGGTGACCAAAGCCACTTTTCCTGAAAGGTCCGTCATGACTTCCTCTTACTTAAGTCTTGCGTTTCAACGTCTTTTTGAACCATAACTGACACGAACCGGGATGGACTGCGCGAGCATACCGATGGTTCGAAGCCACGGACAAACTGCTCAAATGCGGTCGGATACTCGAATGATCAGAGAATCTGGGAGAATACAAACGCACGCTGCATTGACGATCACTGGGATTTACGAAGCGGTAGATGCGCAGTGTGGATAAACGACTCGCGATGCAAGAAATGAATGAGATAAGCCGGGCTGGCCTCGAAATTGCCCGGGCTGTTTCAAAGGTATATTCCGAGAATTCCAAAGTGCGAGCGGTCATTGCTGGCGGCTCGGTTTCCCGCGGTTATGCCGACGAATTTTCCGACCTCGAGATCGGCGTTTTCTGGGGATCGCAACCTACCGACGAAGAGCGTAAAGATGCGATCTCGCGGATTGGAAGCGACATTTGGATGTTCGAAAGTTTCGAGGGCGGTAAAGCGAGCGAACACGTCGGATTGTCTGAGATGACGATCGGATCGAAGTGCTTTGGCGGGACGTTAATGGTCGCCCCGAACCACCTGACCGTCGACACCGCGGAGCAACGCGTCAATGCGCTCATCGACCATCTAGACACAACGTCACGAAACTACGAGCTCGCATCGGCGATTCGATACGGGATACCGCTCCACGGACACGTTCTCGTCGAGCAATGGAAGGGTAAGGTGACCGCATTCCCGACGCATCTGTCGATCAAGCTAGTTCAACAGAATCTGTGGCTTGGTCCGTGGTTCAACTGGGTTGCATACGCTCAACGCGGCGACCATCTGGTTCTAGCGCAACACCTAATTTGGATGCAACAGCGGATCGTCGACGTGTTGGCGGCCTTGAACCGAGAGTACGTACCTTCGCCCGAATACAAGTGGGTGCATCAATTGATCGACAGGTTTGACCTAAAACCTACCGATTGTGCTTCGAGGCTCAGGGCAACCTTGGCGACGGCCGACATCTCAGCTGCGGCGCGGGGCTTAGTCGATTTGGGTATGGAAGTGATAGATCTCGTCGAAACCCACTTGCCGCAGGTCAACGAGACATCATTGGTCGAAGGTCATCCAGAAATCAACACGAGTTGGGCGAGACAGCGTTGGGCACCGGAACCGGCGTACACCCTGATCACAAACATCGCCAACGACGCGGGCGTATAATCCGCTCAAACGAGCGCCATCTCAAGGAGTCCGGGCGTGCCTGATAGATACGACACCATCATCATTGGAGCTGGTTCGGCGGGAGCAATTGTCGCGACGCGGTTGACGGAGGACCCGGATCATTCGGTCTTACTCATCGAGGCGGGGCCCGACTATCCCGAGTTCGACGACATACCCGATACGGTGAAGTACGGTTACGGCCACGACATCCCGCCGTGGGAGAGGCCGCTGAACGATCATCGCTGGACGTTCGTTGCGCGCTACACAGATGAGGCAAGGCCGGGCATCATACCTAGAGGCAAGGTGGTTGGCGGTTCCAGCGCAGTGAACGGTCAGATATTTCTGCGTGGAGTGCCCGAGGACTACGACACTTGGGCGTCTTGGGGAAACGACAAGTGGAGTTTTCAGGAGCTGATGCCGTATTTCCGGATGATCGAGACGGATACGGATTTCAGCGGTGATTTCCACGGCTCTGATGGTCCGATCATCGTCCGCCGATGGAAGCCGGAGGAGTGGAACCCGGCCCAAATCGCCTTCTACGAAGCGGCCCGCGCCAACGGCTTCCCAGAATGCCCAGACCACAACGCACCGGGCTCGACCGGCGTAGGCCCGACCCCGCTCAACAACCCTGACCGCGTCAGGTGGAGCACAGCGATTGGCTACCTTTCAGGCGCCAGGGAACGACCCAACCTCGATATATTGCCGGATTGCCTAGTTCACCGAGTACTTTTCGACGGAAATCGCGCCATTGGCGTCAGGGCGGAAGTCGATGGCGAGGTTGAGGATTACGAGGCCGAAGATGTAATCCTTTCGGC
>CAYRHG010000033.1:0-14894 GCA_964424025.1 uncultured Dehalococcoidales bacterium
CCCATCGCCATGTGGATCGAAAACAAAGACTTCTCCAACTGGACCGACGCCATGTCCGTCGCCGCGGTCGGAGATGACGTCGACAAAAAGACGCACACCCGCATCGTCCCTGGCCATGCCGATTTCCCCGGCGCACTTAAATATCTGCACCACGACGTCCGCAACGTCCTCGAGCGCGCTTCCGCTCGCGAAACCGCCGCCCGAGTTGCCGCTTCCACGGTTGCTCGCCGCATCCTCGAACAATTCGACATCGAGATCAAATCGCATGTGATCAGTTGCGGCGCCGAAAAAGCACTAGCGATCGATCCCGCCGACATCGATTGGGACGCAGTCGAAGCATCCGAGGTCCGCACTTGGGACGGCGACGCAGATGAGCGGTTCCGCGCCGCCATAGACACCGCCAAGAAAGAGCGGACCACTATCGGCGGCGTCATGGAGATAATCGCTTTCGGTGTGCCCGTGGGTTTAGGCAGCCACGTCATGTGGGATCGCAAGTTGGATGGCCGACTAGCGCAAGCCATGGTCAGCATCAATGCCGTCAAAGGCGTTGAAGTCGGATTCGGTTTCGACAATACCGCGCGCTGGGGCAGGGACGTGCACGACGTAATCGTCCCAGATCCGACGGATCCACGCCGCTTCAAGCAGTTGACCAACCACGCGGGCGGCATAGAAGGCGGAATGTCGAACGGCAATCCCGTAGTCGTCCACGTCGCTGTGAAACCTATCGCGACGATGACTCGGCCTCTGCCCAGCATAGACATCAACACCGGCGAGGTCATTGAGGCGGCATACAACCGCTCCGACATCTGCCAAATCGCCCGCGCATGCCCGATCGGCGAAGCCATGATGGCACTTGTCTTGGCCGACGCCTTCCTGGAGAAATTCGGCGGTGATTCCATCGCCGAGACGCGGCGCAACTACGACGCATACATCGCTTCCCACCAAGAGTTCGGAGTGGGAGCCAACACCTCAGTGTGAATCCGAAGGGCAATATCTACCTCATCGGTTTTTCCGGCACCGGCAAATCCCTCAGCGGAATACGCGCCGCCGAACTGTTGCGACTCCCATTCGTAGATATGGACGATCTCATCGAATACCGCACGCAGAAATCTATCCCGGAGATTTTCGAGCAGGATGGTGAAGACGAGTTCCGCAGGATCGAAACCGGCATTCTGCGGGAACTGTCTCAAAAAACGAGCCGTGTAGTCTCGACCGGCGGCGGCGCGCCTGTCCGAGAGGAAAACCGTGAAATCATGCACGCGAGCGGCATTATCATCCTCCTGACCGCCACCCCCGAAACGATCCACAAAAGGCTGACAACACGACAAAGCAGAAACCGCACGCTCCGCCCGCTTCTCGGTGATGACGCTCCCGAACAGCGCGTGGCAATACTGTTAGCCGAACGAAGTGACGCCTATTCTTGCGCCGACAGGTCGATAGACACCGAAGGCTTATCGCACAAGCAGGTGGCCGAGGCAATCCAAAGCGCGTGGCGTGAACTGAAGCTCAGCGCTTCGCAAGTCACTAACAACCCCCATGCTTAACTTCAATCGCACAGCTGCTGAACCAGCTGCCACAGTCAGAACATCTCAAGGCGACTACCGCATCATGGTGTCACGCGGTGCCGTCGAGGGAATCGGATCTGAGATGCGCAACGCAGGTCTAGGCGGTCGCGCGTTCCTAATCGCCGACTACTCGATGTTCCCCCTTCTCGTCAGACGGTTGCACGAGGCGCTGGAGCGGGGCGGCTTCGAGACTCACGCCCTTATACTCGAACTCGGCGAATCTGCAAAGAACATCGAAACCGCAACCAAGGTCTGGGAATGGCTCGGCGAACAGCGCGCCGAACGCATCGACTGCTTAGTCGCCATGGGTGGCGGGGTGACCACCGATCTCGTCGGATTCGTTGCCGGCACTTGGCTGCGCGGCGTTCCAGTTGTCCATGTACCTACATCTCTAGCCGCAATGGTTGACGCCTCAATCGGCGGCAAAGCTGCAGTAAATCTACCGATCGGCAAGAACCTGGTAGGGGCGTTCAAACAACCACGTCTGGTGGTTCACGACATCGATTTTCTAGATACGTTGCCGCGCCGTGAGTTGGCTGCAGGTTGGGCCGAGGCCATCAAGCAAGCGTTGATCCTCGACGTCGACCTGTTAGACACCTTCGAAGCCAACGCCGAAGACTTGGCCGCATTGTCCGGCGATCTCGTCGAACCGGTCATCCGCCGTTCCGCCGAGATCAAGGCCGAGATCGTTTCAGCTGACGAATTCGAAACTGGAAATGATCGTGTGTTGCTGAACTACGGCCACACTTTCGGCCACGCCATCGAAACGGTTACCGATTACGGAACTTACCTGCACGGTGAGGCGGTCAGCATCGGCATGATGATCGCCGCCGGAATATCGAAGCGAATGGGACTAATCTCCGAAGAGTTGGTGGACCGTCAACGGGCGCTGTTGCAGAGATTCGAGCTGCCCGTAACTTTGAGCGGCGTGGACCCCGAGACTTTGATTCAAGCAACCGCATCGGACAAAAAGTCGCGCGGCGGCAAAATACGGTGGGTCCTTCTCAGAGGAGCAGGGCGATCGACCACGAGCCGCGACGTCCCTTCAAAAACCGTGCGTGCCGCCTTGAAAGACGTTCTATCCCCGCTGCCTTGATGGGAGAGGGCTAGGGTGAGGCTGAACGGCGTGGAAGGGTGAGGTCGTCTCAATTATGTGCGGTATCTGCGCCCACGCCCCGAGACGTAAGGGCGGAAGACTATCCGCCAGCGACTGCCGGAACGATGCTGACCTCGTCGCCACTGGAGAGTGCAGTGGCGGTTCCATCCATATATCTGATGTCTTCGCCGTTGACGTAGATATTGACGAAGTGGCGCAGTTCACCGTCTTCATCGCACAACCTCGCCTTGATGCCGGGGAACGACCCATCCAACGATTCGATCATCGCCCCCACATCGCCCCCGTCGGCGCTCACCGTCGACTGCTGCTCGGTCAATCGCCGCAACGGCGTCGGGATCTTAACTGAAACTGTCATTCTCTCTGTTACTCCGTCAACCGCCGTCACATGCGCGGCTCTTGAGATCGATGATCGTGCTGAGACGTGATTCTAGACGATGAGCGGAGTTTAACGGTCTGGGGGATTGCCCGAGATAGAATTACTGACTACACCGATATCTGGATTTAGGACGTTTTGTGATGGTTCATCTGCAAAGAAACGAACGGGACGTTGTAGCGCGGGCTGAAGCCCTTTACTTAGATGGCATAAAGGATCAATTGACCGAGGATCAGTTGGGGATGTTCTTGTCGATTGATCTGGATTCTGGCGATTATGAGATTGGCGATTCATCGATTGAAACGTGCGACGCCTTGAAGAAAAGACGCCCGAATGCGTACGTCTTCACGATGCGTCACGGTTCCATCTCTGCCGGTTCGTTTAGTTTCGCTCCGAAAACCATCCAGTCGTGATCACCGGACGGGTTTCTTCGGATGGATTAAACCTGCGTCCGATAGTTGAGTTGCCTGTTTGCGTCGAAAACGGGCCTATAGTTCCAATTGAGGCAATCGTCGACACTGGTTTCACGGGCTATTTGACCTTATCTCGTGAAATGATTGAGCTTTTGGCGTTGGAACCTGTATCTGATCAAGTTATGACTTTGGCCGATGGCAGCAGGGCGTTGTTTCTTGTCTATCGAGCAGTTGTCGAGTGGTTTGGCACTCTTCGGCTGATTGACGTGCATCGCGCCGAGGGTGATGCACTTGTAGGGATGGCGTTGTTGCAGAATCACAACCTCCAAATCCAAGCCATTCACGGCGGCGACGTCTCCATCACTCCGATTAGCTAACAACTCGGCTGGAATAGATATCGCTTTCTATTTCAGATTCTGGCCGAAGAAGCCTTGATATAGCACAAATATACTATAATAGGCGCAGGTGGAACCATGTCTATCGCCTGCGTCAAAGTACCACACCTGCCGCTCCAATGCGAAGTGGCTAGATCGCCAGAGCTTAGATCAAAGCTCGTCATCATCTATCACGGCGAGGAGTCACGCCCCGTCGTTCTCGACGCCACTCCAGAAACGCGTCTGCGCCGTGGTACATCCATCGTGCGCGCGATGTCGCAACACCCTGAGGCATCTACCGTACGAGCCGATGAAGCATTCTACGACGCACGCTGGCAAGAAGTCATCGAAAGCCTCCTGAGCGTGAGCGACCGGGTCGAGAACGCCGCGCGGAGCAACGCCTTCGTCGCCATAGACGGACTATCCCAGCTTTACGGCAGCGAAGACCAGATAGTGAACTTGATATCGGAAGCGACGTCCAAGCACGGATTCGAAGCGCTCATCGGCGTCGCCACCGGACGATTCCACTCGTACTGTGCCGCTATCAGAGCGAAACCGTCTCAACCTCTTCGATTGCCAAGCAACCGTGCCGCGGTGAAAGAATTCGTCGCGCCCATGCCCGTAGATGTATTGCCCCTCGAATCTCGTGCCATCGATCTGATGCACGACTTCGCGCTCGACACAATGGGTGAGTTGTCTGTGCAGTCCGTGTCGGCGTTGCAGTCTCAACTGGGCCCCGATGGCCGGCGCGCATGGGAACTGGTCAACGGCATCGATCGCACCAGACTCAACACCGTAGAACGATCCAAACCCATCGTCGACACTCTCCAGTTCCCCTGGCCTGTCGCCAGTATGGACGCACTATCGTTCGGTATCCGAACGCTGCTGGATCGCGCATTCGCCTCCATGCAACTCATCGACAAAGCTGCCGGACGAATGGAGCTACGGTGCGAGATGTCCGATTCAGAGCACTGGAGCTATTCACACGTATTCAAGGAGCCGACCGACTCGGCCACACTCGCACACAGCGTAGTGATGACGCACATAGAAACCGTGGTGCAGGGCGATGCTTCGCCGATACGTAGTCCGGTAGAGACCATCATCGTCGAACTATCGCGACTCGGAGCCGCACGATCCGAACAGTCAGGACTTTGGGAAGAACACGAAAAAGGAGACCTCGATACCGCCTTGCGACAGTTGAGCGCCCAGTTCAGCACGAAGATGAACTCGTCGCCCATAAAGACAGTAGTGGATGTGGAGCCATGGTCACGAATCCCCGAAAGACGACAAGCGCTGGCAGAAGTTACCAGCCGTTGAACATGCCGGTAGCAATACAGGTGCTCAGCAATCCAAATGGATATCCAGTGAGCGTATCCGAGACGCGCAACGATCGCACCGCGCTGTCCAAGGTCAAGCACGTCATCGACGTTTGGGAATTGGACGACGAGTGGTGGCGTTCCACATCGATACGGCGGCGCTACTTCAGACTGCTCATGGAAACCGGGCGCGTGCTGACCGTGTTCAGAGACCTAGCCAGCGACAAGTGGTTCCGACAGGAATACTGAATCGTGACCAAATACGTCGAACTGCGGGCCATGAGCTGGTACTCGTTCATGGAGGGAGCATCGTCCACTGATGAGATGCTCGGACGCGCTCACGAGTTGGGATATGACACCCTTGCTCTCGTCGACCGCAACAACATCACCGGTTCGCTCGAGTTCTCCGAGGCGGCGGAAGAACTGGGCATCAAGCCCATTACTGGAGTGACGCTGATGCTCAGCGATGATGACGACGATCCCCCATCTCCAATCACATTGCTGGCGCAGAACCGCCAAGGCTACGCCAACATGTGCAACCTCATCACCTTCGCACATATCGCAGCCGGACGTACCGATCCCATCTTGTACACCCGCTACCTGCCAGACCGCACCGACGGCCTGATAGCACTCATCGGCGAACCTGACAGTCAGGTAGCCGTCGCCGCTTCCGACGGCGCGATGACCCGAGCTGATGCGATAGTAAGGAAGTTCGTAAGGTGGTTCGGTAAGGAAAACATCTTCATAGAGTTGCAACGCCACTTCGTATATGGCGATTTGGAGCGCAACCACGCGTTGGCGACCTTAGCAGAGCGTAACGATGTAGAAACAGTAGCCACCGGCGGCGTCTGCTACCACGAACGCGGTCGTAGCCGTCTGCACGACGTTCTGACAGCCATACGACACAACCTGACCTTAGAAGCGTCCCACCGCCAGCGCAAGGCCAACTCCCACTATGAACTGAAGTCGCCGGAACGAATGGAACAATTGTTTCGGAAGTGGCCGCAGGCGATTGAGAACACGCGCCGCATCGCCGATCGCTGTGAATCATTTAACGCCAAGCAGATCAACTATCGCTTCCCACGGGAGGCAGTTCCCGATGAGTTTTCCGATGAGCAGGAGTACCTGGAACACATCTGCAACGAGGCCGCGAAACGGCGCTACGGTCGCATCACGGAGAAGATCCGCAATCGTCTAGATCGCGAATTCAGTCTCATCAAACGACACGGACTTGCCGGTTTCTTACTGCTGTACAGGCGCGTAATCTCGCTTGCCCAAGACGTGGCTATAGAGCTAGGCCACTCGTCGGCAGAAGTGCCAATCGAAGAGAAGCCGCCGGGACGTGGCCGCGGATCGTCAGTCGCAATGCTCGTCGGAACGCTCATCGGCCTCTCTCACATCGATCCGCTGGAGTACGACCTCCCACTCGAGCGTTTCATCTCCGACGACGAGTTGGTGAACGCTCCAGATATCGATCTGGACTTTCCGCGCGATATTCGAGAAGCCCTGATACTGCGCGTATTCGAAGAGTTCGGATGGGACCACGCGGCACTCACCGCGATGCTTCCCACATACAAGCTCAAAGGCGTCGTGCGTGATGCAGGCAAGGCA
The DNA here is from genome assembly GCA_964424025.1 of uncultured Dehalococcoidales bacterium. Taxonomy (GTDB): domain Bacteria; phylum Chloroflexota; class Dehalococcoidia; order Lucifugimonadales; family Lucifugimonadaceae; genus Bin127. The sequence continues at coordinate 6,770 of CAYRHG010000033.1, forward strand.
CTAGGACTTCCGCCGCTCGAGCTTGACATACTCGCCAAGCGAGCAGAATCCCACAACGCGCGCAATCTCGTATCCGAGATGGAACGCATCGATGAACTGCGAGACAAGATCGATCTTCCCGGTTGGCGCGATCTCATAGAGATCGGAGCCCAGCTACAAGGCTTTCCTAAAGGGCTGGCACAACATCCGGGCGGGATGATCATCAGTTCCACGCCACTCATCGACATCACACCAGTGCAGCCAAGCGCAATCGATGGCCGGTACATCTGCCAGTGGGACAAGCACGGTGCCGATAGTGCAGGCTTCCTCAAGATCGACTTCCTAGCCTTGGGCGCGCTGTCCCAGATGCAGGAGTGCCTGCAACTCATCGAGAAGCGCACCGGATCACACATCGACCTGAGCCGCATCGACTTCAACGACGATACGGTCTACGACGATCTCGGACGCGGCGACACCGTGGGAGTATTCCAAGTCGAATCGGCCGCACAGATGCAGACCATCACCCGCATGAAGCCACGCAACCTCTATGACCTCGCTCTGGAAGTTGCCGCAGTACGTCCAGGCGTTGGAGCCAACGACGGCGTCTCGGAGTTCATCCGCAGACGCAACGGCAGCGAATGGGATTACGACCACCCACTGGAGCGGCGCGCACTCGAGAAATCACTCGGCATCATCCTCTTCCAAGACCAGGTCGTGACCCTTGGCATCGATGTCGGAGGCATGACTGCGTCGGAATCCGATCAGATGCGACGTGCCTTCCAGCGGCGCAACAACGAGCCGTTACTCAAACGCTACTGGGAACGGTTCCGTGACGGCGCCGCAGAACGCGGTGTGTCGGAGAAGGTGGCCGAGAAGATATTCCTCAAGTTCAACCCCCATTACATGTTCCCGGAAGGCCACGCGCTCGCATTCGGCGTCACCGCATACCACATGGCATGGCTCAGACGTCACTATCCCACCGAGTTCTATACCTCCATCTTCAACGCCCAGCCAATGGGTTTCTGGCCGCTCGAAACACTCAAGCAAGACGCCAAGCGAATGGGCGTAAACATACACAGCCCTCACGTCAACCTAAGCCAAGCCAAATGCGTCCCCGTCCCCTTTCGGGACGAAAGGGGACGCGAGCGAGCGAAGCGAGATCGCAGGGGTATGCAGGCGGGGACGTGGAGGCAGATGGACTCAACTGATCGATCAGGTTTTCCCCCGCTCGCGGGGGAAATGTCCGCAGGACAAAGGGGGCGCGAAAACGCCTTCCGCCTCGGCCTAACATTCGTACGCGGCATCAACGCCGATACCGCAAACACCATCATCGAAAACCGCGAATGGAACGGACCATATCGCTCGCTAGCAGACCTCGTCTCACGCTCGGGAGTGCAGCGCGTCGCACTCGAAAATCTGGTCAAAGCCGGAGCATGCGACGAACTGCCCGGAGTCGTGGATCGCCGACAAGCACTCTGGGAAGTCGGACTCCGCTATCAAGCCAGCGGTGCACAGGGACGACTCCAACTCGAAGTCATGCAAGACATGGCCACACTCAGACCCGCGCTCGACCGCGACCGCATGACATACGAGTACGAGACATTGAGCCTATGGACCGATGGACACGTCATGTCGACCATGCGAGAACTGCTGACCGAGCACCAGGTACTCAACAGCACACAGCTAGACGACAAGTCAGACGAAGAACGCGTCATCGTAGCCGGCAAAGTCCTCAGACGTCAACGCCCCCTCGGCAAGATGGTATTTATGACACTCGAAGACGAGTTCGGCATGATACCCCTCGCAATCCCGCCAGACACCTGGAAAAACTACCGCGATGAGCTCCGAATGCCCGTAATAATCGCCGAAGGCGAGATGTCCAGAAAAAACGACACCATGAACATCATGGTCCACCAAGCATGGCCCCTAATACCCACATACACCCCAAGATCCAACATCCCAGACATCAGCCACAACTTCAGATGACATACATGCGTAAAATAGCATCTATGTGGTAATATAATCAATCACAGGAAACTAAATGATGGTTCGCAAGAAACAAGAGAGTACCTTCGAACGAGCAAAAAATCTCTACGACAACGTCATCAAACACGAACTGACCGATGATCAACTCGGCATGTACTTGGTCATCGACGTCGAGACAGGTGATTACGAAATCGGCTCGGACGGACTTGATACCGTAACCGCTTTGCAAAAACGAAAACCATCAGGTCGACTATTTCGCATGCGTCACGGATCCTACGCCACCGGTTCAATCGGATACGTACCCCCAACACCCGGATCATGGTCACTGGTAGAGTAATCGAGCGCGAAGGTGTCATGTTACCCGTCGCGGAAGTATTCGTATATGGCCAATCGGCCACTCAGGCTCGGGTGCGCGCTGTCGTCGACACTGGTTTCACCCAGCATTTGACTTTGCCTGAGCACGCAATCCGCGCGCTAAACCTAAGATTCGCGTTCGAAGAAACCCTCAAGATGGCAAACGACGAACCGATTGAATTCGCGGCTTACCACGCTTCAGTCAATTGGAACGGTGAAAACAGGAAAGTCGAAGTCCATCGCGCCGAAGGCGACCCATTAATCGGAATGGCGATGCTTCGCGACCACGACCTCCATATCAGAGCAATCCCCGACGGCCCCGTCAGCATCACCCCAGTAGCGTGACGGATTCAGCCCGCCCGCCAATCCGCTCCGTGAAACACGCCTCAACTCAAGGCGCCAAAACCACAACCGCGTCCCGGATAAAAAGGCAGAGCTTCAGGAAACGTCCTCAGACGTCGTCCACTCCACAAAGAGCCAGATAAGGCCCGCAATAAAGAAAGCGACCACAATCGCTATCAGCACTGGGATCATGTTACTGACTTAACTCCTCGAAGATGCTAAACTGCCGTGCCTGGAACTAGCATCAGCTTCCCAATCCGAAGCCCAAAACGCCACTCCAAGACCCGTACAAATCTACCACACTCTTAGATTCCGGCTCAAGCCGCCGCACCCATCATCATCTCATCAAACGACGATACCGTAGCATCGATCGTCGTCACCCGGATCGCATCCTCCACCGCATCCATCGTCTTCAACCCGCTCCCCGTTATCAACGCCACCGTCTCCTCATCCCGCCGGATCGCACCACTCTCAGCCAACTGCTTCAACGCCGAAATCACGACCCCTCCAGCCGTCTCCGCAAAAATACCCTCGGTCTCAGCTAGCAACCGGATACCAGCCGCCACATCCTCCTCCGGCACGATGCAACCCTTGCCACCGCTCTCAGTCGTAATCTTCGCCGAGTAGTAACCGTCAGCCGGGCTACCGATCGCCAGCGACTTCGCAATCGTGTTAGGAACGACCGGGCGCGGATGCGCCTCCCCATCCTTCACGGCGCGAGCGACAGGGGAGCACCCCTCGGCCTGCGCCACATGCATCGATGTCTCAGCGTCCTCGATGATCCCGAGATCGGTGAACTCTCGGAGTCCCTTCCAAACCTTCGTCAACAACGAACCCGACGCCACCGGAACGATAATGTGCCGAGGCGCCCGCCACCCAAGCTGCTCCGCAACCTCAAATCCCAACGACTTGCTACCTTCAGAGTAGTAAGGCCGCATGTTCACGTTCACAAACGCCCATCGTCGCTCGTCAGCCAACTCGCTGCACAGCCGGTTAACGTCGTCGTAGTTGCCCCGAACCAAGATCACAGACCCGAAGATCGCGGCCATGTTGATCTTCGCACGCTCAAGATCATGTGGTACGAACACCATCGTGTTCAGACGCGCCTTTCGACCATGCGCCGCCGTCGCACCAGCGAGATTGCCCGTCGACGGACAAGCCAGCGTATCGAACCCGAACTCCACGGTCTTCGTCGCCGCCACGGAAACCACACGGTCCTTGAAAGAATGCGTCGGATTCGCCGTATCGTTCTTGATCCATAGGTTGTCCAACCCCAAGACCTCGCCAAGGTTGTCAGCCTTGATCAACGGCGTCAAACCCGCCCCGATGTCTACCGCATTCGCGGAGTCCGCAGGCAACAGATCGGCATAACGCCACAACGTGGAGGGACCGCGCTCTATCGATTCACGACTGATCGACCGACTTACCGCTTCGTAGTCATACGTGACTTCCAGCGGACCGAAACAGAAATCGCACACGTAGAGCGGTTCGATAGGGTAATCGGCACCACATTCCTTGCAGCGTAGACCGTTGACGTGAGGCACGGGTTGCAGTTCCTTAACTATGCGCTAGATGCCGACACACCTGCGCATGGGAACCTTGGAGGGTAAACCCGTGCCGGGAGTGACAGCAGCAGCTTTGTGATCCTAAGCTCGCTGATTCACCGACTGTTTCGAGTGCCACATTGGGATCGGCGCACCAAAACAAGGTATCGACTCGATATTAAATCTCTGAAACCAAAGTTGTCAATCAAACATACGGATTGCGCTTCGAAACCGAGTGTTCGCCCGCGCCAGCACGGCCGTTATCGCCGCGTTCAGCCATTAACGCCGTTTTCTGTCGGGTTTCCTCTCGCTCCACTCGCCGTTCAATCGCGATCCCTTCCTCCAATCCAGCCTGAAACTTCTCTTCCTCTCTCTTTTGACGCCACCATTCGAACCATGCTGAGAGTGTCATCGCGACCTCCAATTCAATCATGCTTACGATCCCGGCAACTACCAGCAACGGGGCCGCAACCAGAGCTATAGACATTACTGTATCAACGACGTGTGAATCAGCGACATTTATCGTGGTGCGCCAAGCTTGCGTCCCGACCAACAACGCTCCTTGTCCCACCAACAAAACGAAAAACGCGCCGGCCCACCGCGCTGGCACGCTCCAAAGCGACATCCTAGGCTCCGGAGTTCGGCGTGGCCTTCCCGCGCGGGGCGAACCACCGCGCTCAACCTCAACTATTTCTGAAGTCATAGATTGCGATGATATTACATATGTATCAATAACTAACAACGCGAATGGCGAAGACCACTAAAGTCCTTGCAATCAACGCCGCCGCCCACCTGCAGATGGTCAGACCCGTCTAACCACGCTAATCCACAGCCGGAAAAAACTCCGCCGCTTCACCCAGCGTCGGATGATTCCTCTTCGGAACCAACAGTTTCCTCCGAACCGAAAGAACCCGCTCATTCCGCTGGTTATATCCGAAGCAGTCCAGCTGAACCACGCCCCGGTCACCCTTCGAAGCCTCCCGTTTGTCAATTACGCGCGCCTCCGAGTAGATCGTGTCGCCGTGGAACGTCGGCGCTTCGTGAACGATCTTTTCGTACTCCAGAGCAACGCCGCCGCGACCCGAAACACTAGGCACGCACTGACCAATCACGATCGCAAACACCAAGATCCCGTTCACCAGACACTGCTCGTGAACGGTGTGCTTCTCCGAGTAGTTCGCATCGATGTGCACCGGGTTCTGGTTCTGCGTCAACAATGAGAACCATGTGTCGTCCGCCTCCGAGATCGTTCGACCCGGCCAGTTCCTGTAAACGTCACCAACCTCGAAATCCTCGAAAAATCGCCCAAATGTATCCGCACCGTTGTCACTCATGCCGTAACTCCTTCGCTAAGGCTGTACCGAATTCTTCCGTCATTCTCGCACTCGCCCTTCGTCCTCGCGTCAACTGACGGTCTGAACATGGCTGAAACGGCTGATCCCGTCCAGAGAACCAGTGACGGACCTAACCATGCGATCTGTAACGGCTCGAATGGGACAGTAACCGCGAAGCTGAACCATACTAAGACCGTCGCCAGCGCTAACGCAGCGATGCGCATGATTCGACCGCCCATGTAAGTGTCTGCGTACCTGATCGCACACGTAATCGCTACCCCTTGCGCGAGCAGAACCGGGAAGGAAAAAACGGAGATCGTAGGCCAGATCAACGCACCAGCGATTGCGCTCCAGCGTATCGGGTCGCGTCCGATGCTCTTGAACGGATGAGCGAGAATTCGAATCAACCACCCCAAAACGCTTCTGGCATCAAGTGAACTGGAAAACCACCTCGTAGTGCCATCAACAATACCGCGAGGATTCTTGATCAGGCCATGACGGAACACGCTCAGCAAAGCGATGATTCCTATCGCAAGGCTGTACAGCGCTAAAACCAAGATTTGTAGGTCCGTTGAGAAACGAACACCACCGTCGAATGTCCAGACCAGCTGTTCCCAACCGAACCAAGTAGCGGCGACCCCTAACAAAACTAAGGCGAAGATCCTAAAAATGGACGGTTTCATCGTGTCGAGAACGCGTAGGACATTGGCCAACAACCACGCTCCCGACAGCATCCACAGCAGATCCCGAATCAGTTCCCGAAACTCAATTCCGAACGCGCTGTCTAATTCGCCCGAGATTCGAGCCAGCGATATCGTAGCAGCGAACACAACCGCAACGATGATCGTCGACCATCGTCCCAGATCGAGACTTCTCTTGGTTTCTACATTCAAGTTCGTCCAGCCATAACGCCATCTTCATCTGCGCGTAATTCTCTCCACACTCAAGATGCAATCAACGAGCCTGAACTGAACCGAGTCCTGATCTGGCTCGTGCGTCACGCTCTCGAACAGTGTGACCCCTTCCTTACACAACTCTGCCCCCTCATAGATCACATCTCCAACGCACACTCCACCCTCAGGCGTAGACAATTTCAGTTCGCTATCCGGCAAGACATCGCTTAAATCGATCTCGACTTGAGCATCAGTGCTACTAGGATTAATCGCCTTGTTTCGTTGATCGGCAATGATGAACATGCCCAGCACGATCAAACCAACCGTTACATACACCAATAAAACGATCTTCAGAGACGTTAGCGGGGAACGCCTGTTTTCGTCTTTCAATCCTTCAAATCACTGTTCAGACAACGAATCCAACACATTCCGCGCCCTCGCCACCACCGGCGCGTCGATCATCTCACCATCCAGAGACACACTTCCATGTCCCTCTAACCCAGCGATACGCGCTGCCTCGAGCACCCGCTTCGCCCTCTCAATCTCCTGCTCAGAAGGGGAGAACACCTCACCGATCGCCTCGATTTGCGCCGGATGTATCGCGAACTTGCCTCGGTACCCCAACCTCTTCGCCAACCCAGACTCCCGACGCAGTCCTTCCGGGTCCCGAAACTTCACGTACGGCGTATCCAACGCCTCTACGCCGGCCGCCCTCGCAGCTACCGCTACCGCAGATCGCGCATACAGCAGCGAAGCCTCACCATACTCCTCGATACTCCCAACTACCTCATCTTCAGCATCGACCTCTCTACCGATACCCATATCCGCGCTGAAATCCTCCGCACCGAACGCTACCCAACGCACGCGGTCCGATACATCGCAAATCTCGAACGCATGAACGATCGCACTGGCCGTCTCCAACCAAGGAAGAATACCGATCCCACCCAGCCCTAGTCGGCGTTCTGTTTCCAATTCGGAAATCATCTCATCAACAACCTCGATGTCTTTCGACGACGAGATCTTCCCGATGCTGATCGCAACGACGTGCGGACCGACTACAGCACGAATATCTTCCTCCGTAAGACCAGTTCCAAGCGAGTTAACGCGCGGCACAACCGGTTTCCCCAGACCGCGTAACCTCGGCAGGGCATCGGACGTTACCTCGCGCGCCTCCGCCTTGTTGCCCACCGGTACCGAATCCTCCAAATCCGGCACATACGCCGTCGGTGAATACCGACCCGCCTTCCCGAGCATATCCGCGCGATTCCCCGGTATGAACAACGGGCAACTCAGGTCGATGTGCGACAATTGAACCGCTAGCAACTCTAATCTCCTGAAACGTTAGTTTAGAACGCAGGGATGAACGAACTTCACAAGATTTATCTGACCTTGCCGCATCGCCCGGCAATTCGCAACGCTTTGAGAAACGCGCTGCAACTTGCAAGCAATCTCGAACTCAGTGGTTACGAGTTGACCAGCGACATCGGCGAAGCAGATGTCGTCATCACGGATAGCGAGACACAGTCAAACGAATTCTCGCGAATGCCCGCTTCGGTAAATTACCTGCAACTCATCGATTGCGGATCCGGCGCTCCCAACATCTCAGACGAAAACCTGACCGTCGCCAACGCTTCATCGCTTTTGGTCAACGACCCCGCAGACTGGGCAATCGACCAATGGAGGATCATAGAAC
>CAYRHG010000034.1:0-23569 GCA_964424025.1 uncultured Dehalococcoidales bacterium
ACTCAAATCGACCGATCTGATTCTCTCAGAGGTCGGTTTCGGCGTTTGGAGCGTTGCTACGACATGGTGGGGAGTCACAGACCAAGACTTCGGTGTTCAACTCCTGCGAAAAGCGCGCGATCTCGGTATCACCTTCTTCGACACCGCACCGGCATATGGCGATGGCTACGGCGAAACGATTCTTGCCGAAGCATTCGCGCCCGGAGAGTTGAACGATCTGGTCATAGGCACTAAATTCGGATATGACCTCGAAGCCCCACGCACCGGGCACCGTGAACGCCCCCACGACTGGTCGCCGGATGCAGTGTTGAAGCATTGCGAGCAATCTCTGGGGCGTCTAAACGTCGACTGCATTGACCTCTTCCAGATGCACAACGCACGATTGGATGCGATCCGACGCGACGACACATTCGACGCTTTGGAGCGGCTCAAGGATGCTGGCAAGATACGTCACTACGCGGTCGCGGTAGGCCCGGACCTCGGTTGGCAGGACGAGGGAATTGCGGCGGTCTCAGAACGCCGCGTACCCGCACAGATCATCTACTCAATCCTCGAGCAGGACCCGGCGCGGGCGATCATGGACGCTGCTGAGGCTAACGATGTCGGCATTTTCACTCGAGTCCCCCACGCTTCGGGTATGTTGGACGGAACGTACACGAAGGACACGGTTCTTGACGACTCGCCGTTCAGTAGTTCCGACCACCGATCCTATCGACGATTGATGTGGATGCGGTCTACCATCCGCAAATTGGCAAACATCGATTTCCTGCTCGAAAACTATGACGCGACGATCGGTCAACTCGCGATTCGGTTCTGTCTGACGCCTGAAGTGGTCGCTTCGTGCACGCCGACCATTACGAGTTCTGAGATGTTGAACGAATATGTCGCCGCCTCGGAGATCGAACCGATATCGGACCGCGACATCGCTGATTTGGACCGGCTTTACGCCTCCAACTTCGATGTGGATGAAGCACCGGCACGAATGAAATCCAGTGTCTCAAAAACCGGCTTCGTGTTGATGGATGGCGTTACCGAAGCTGAACCGCTGGCTGCTTAACGGTCACGCTATTCGTCCACGTCGGCATCAACCTCGACGGCTACGGGTTCATCTGAACTGATTTCCGATTCATCGGGCGATTCGGGTTCGGAATCGTCTCGGAATCGCGACAACTCGCCTTCAATGAAGTCAAAGTCGCGCTTCGAAATGATGTGCACCATGCCAAAGAGTGCCAAGTCCCACATCTCGGGCGGCCATCGTTTCACATATTCCAACGTTGGTCCCACCTGGAGGCCATCGACCCACTCGTCCTCGTCTCCGATGACGTCCGGTTCGATATTCACCCTGTTTCGGAAGCGTTCACGCTTCGCGCTTGACTTCCAGATCGGAGTGTTTTCCTGAAAACAGCGAGCCGTGACCGTTGCGGTGGCGACGAAACTCCTATCCTCCCGAACGTAAAACGCCAAACGATCGCCAGGCGCCATCTGCGTCGCTTTACGCGAGTTAGGTTGATCCACGCCCAGAAGATCGAAACCGCGATTAGAGGTGATCGCGTAGTTTTCGCGGGTCGTATTGATCATCCAGCAGGTCATTTTCGACTCAGGATAATACGCTAGAGATGAGCGGGTCCAATTTGAGCGTTGAGACAACGAGGTGAATATTGACAGATCAAAGCCGAGAAATCGAAACCCGGTTCATGTCGTTCTTGGATGAAATCGGGGCCGACTACAGCGTTGTGGATATAGATCCCGATTTCGCGGACACCTTGAACTTCTGCGAAAAGTACGACTTCCCGATCGAGACATCTGGCAACACGATCATCGTCGCCAGCAAACGTGGTGCAAAGAAACACTGCGCTGCTGTTGTCCGCGCCGACAAGCGGATCGATGTCAATCACAAAGTCTGCGAATTGATGGGCATAAAGCGTGCCTCGTTCGCAAAGGCCGAAGAGACGGTAGAACTGACCGGTATGATGATCGGCGGAGTCACCTGCCTTGCACTGCCGTCGAACCTACCCATATACATCGACGCTGCGCTACTCGATCAGCCTTACGTGATTCTCGGCGGAGGCAGCCGATCAACAAAGATCAAAGCGGATCCCAGCGTCTTACAAAAGATTCCCAACGCCGAGATCATTGACGATCTGACGCTTTAGGTCTCTAAAACTTATGATGTTGATCCGTTGGCACCGTCGTCGCGACGATCCAACATAGCGCGTAACCGACGGTTTTCTTCCGCCATGCGTTGGTTTTCCGCTTCCAACTGATCGACTTTTAGCCTTGTTTCGTACAACGTGTCGATGTATTCGCCGAGCTCATGGTCGAATCCTCGAAACTCGCATTCCACCCAGCAGAGACTTAGTTCCAGCAATGGGCTATATCCACGTACAACTCCGTCTTCGAGCGTCTCGATTGGATACGGTCTGTAATTGCCGTCGACCAGCTTTCCCCCGGCCAAAGGCGCGCCGTAGTGTTCACCACCGGTCGGGTCGAATCTCCAATACTCGATCACTCCTATCTTGGCGTAGAGTTCTTGCTTGTGGGTAAGATCGTTTCTCGCAGTCGTTGGCGAACCCACTTCAAGGACTAAATCTGGCGGTTTGCCGACTTCCCACGGCAAGTAGACGCCGCGCTGCATAATCGCATCGGCATCAACACCGAACGCCATGTAGTAGTCTGGCGCAACACGCGCGTTCAAGTCGTCCGGGTCGTAACAGATGAACGTGTTTCCGTTTGTGAAGATGGATGGATCGCGACCTCGCCTGTGCAGGTGGGCATCCAGTATCTGAAACGCGTCTCGAAAAACCGGAAATTGAAGCGTCATATCAGGCGGCGGCGGAGGTTCCGGATCCAAGATCACCAAACCGTCGTCACGACGGTAAGGCCGAATTTTCGTCGAGGTGGTCATCATCGATCCGACTGAACGCCTTCACACGAGTGGTGGTAACAGATGTCTAATCGTTTTACGAACATGTTAGCACGAGCGGATAATGACACTGTTGGAGCGCCGAAACAAACCCAGGTTCGCAGTCGCGATTTTCCGTCGACCAGTTTAATTTTCGGCTCGGCGCTGGAATTTGGCTCTGATGTAGATCGCAACCGCGTTCATGGATAGTAGCATGACCAGCAGAATGACGATCGCGGCCGCCGCGATGTGTCGGAAATCATCCTGAGGCTGCGATACCCACGTCACGATCTGAAGTGGCAGGACCGTGAATCGGTCAAACGGAGAAGTGGGGACGTAGGTGATAAATACCAGCGAACTCACGACCAGGATCGGCGCAGTTTCGCCGATCGCCCGCGACATCGCAAGGATAATGCCCGACATCATGCTGGGGACGGCTTGTGGCAGCACAACCATCTTGACGACCTGCCAACGTGTCGCGCCCATTGCATAAGCAGCGTCTCGATAACTCGGAGGAACCGCACGGATCGCCTCTTGCGAAGCAATGATCACGATTGGCATCACCAACAGCGACAGCGTGAGTGCGCCAGCCAAAAGGCTCCGTTGCCCGTCAAATAGGTATTGGACGAAAATCGCCAACCCGAGCAGGCCGTAAACAACTGATGGCACGCCGGCCAAGTTGGATATGTTGAGTTGGACCAAACTTGTGACGCGGTTGTCGGGAGCGAATTCTTCGAGGTAGATCGCCGTAGCTATTCCCACAGGCACCGTCATAACCGCGGTCAGGATGATCACCCAAAACGTGCCTGCGATCGGCGCCAATACACCAGCCTCGACCGGGTGCCGGGACGAGTAGCTAGACAGGAACTGCCAGTCGAGCCAACCGACGCTGTCCACGAAGACTTCAATCAACAACCACGCCAGAACTAGGACGCCGGCTACCACAGAGCCGAGAAACAACGCGGCGAATATGTTGTCGCGAACTAGCCGGTAGGTTTTGCGTGTGTTGCGTTTCGATTGAAGAGCCATTGGCGATCGTCGATCTGCTTTCCGAACTATCGGTAACCTATTCGTACTGCTGACGGAAGCGTTGCACTACCCAGCGTCCCATGATGTTCATCACCAGCGTAATGAGGAACAGCAGGAGACCTACCACGAATATCGTGTAGTACTCGATCTCGCCATGCGGCGTGTCGCCCAACGCAACGTTCACGATGAATGCCGTCATCGCCTGGACTGCCTCGAGTGGGTTGAATGTCAAGTTGGGTCTACCGCCAGCTGCGAGGTAAACGATCATCGTTTCGCCTACCGCTCTCGAGACGGCGAGGATGAATGACGAAACGATGCCGGAAAGTGCTGCGGGGACGACTACCTTCGTTGCGACTTCGAACCGCGTGGCACCCAACGCGTACGCAGCGTCGCGGAGCGATCGAGGAACAGCAACCATCGCATCCTCACTCAAGGTCGTGACCATGGGCATGATCATGATGCCCATCACCAGTCCCGCGCTCAACGCGCTGAAGGTGCCCAAACTGATCTGCACGTCAAAACCAAAGAGACTGAACAACCCACTAACAAACGGGGCGATGAAATCGACGAACGCACGTAACACCGGCCCGATCGTCAGAAGAGCGAAATAGCCGTAAACCACCGTCGGTATGCCGGCCAACACCTCAAGTATTGGTTTTATGACCCTCCTGACGTTTTCAGGAGCGTATTCCGATAGGTAAATCGCGGCACCGATCCCCAATCCGAGTGAGACCAGGCCAGCGACGACCGCAACTAGGAACGTGCCCGCAACGAGAGGTAAAACACCGAATGATTGTCCGAGGTCGCGATAGGGCTTGAATAGTGGCGACCAGTTGGTTCCGGTAAGGAAATCGATGATGCCGACGTGTGTCAACGTCCCGTTTACGCCGGGGTCACACGGCTTGATCGGCTCACCTTCGTCAAGTACGCAGACCTCTTCTTGGAAAAAGCCGACGCTCTGTGTAACGAGAACTGCGACGATACCAATCGTCGTCAGTATTGAAATCAGCGCGGCGGCTCGCAGGACCCATAGCACCGCTGCCTGTTCGAAGTGTCGCCGCGCCCGATGGCCGGCCAACTGGCTTTCGTCTTTTCGCAAAGACAAAGCTGTCGGTCGATTCTGTGCTGGTATCCCGTCTCCTGCCAATGGAACCTCAGAACCGAAACTTATCGCTCGACGCTCTACCGTCCTTACCGACTTACCTTCGCCTGATCCGCCGATTTCGCAACCAGTGCCAAGGCTTCGTCGTACATTTCTTGTTGCAGGCCGACGTAGCCGACGCTAGCGGCCAATTCCGCGGCGTTGCGGAGGTAGAAGTCAACGAATGCCCGCACTTCCTCTCGAGCCAGCGCATCGCCATTCACATAGACGTAGAGCGGACGGCTGAGAGGCGAATATGTGCCGTCGTTGATCGTCGTTTCGTTCGGTTCAATGCAACCCGAACCTTCGTCAACGCTTACGAGCTTCAACTTGTCGGCGTTCGCGGTGTAGTAGGCGTAACCGAAGTAGCCGAGAGCGCCTTTGTCCCCAGCAATGCCCTGCACCAACACGTTGTCGTCGACTGCCGGGAAAAAGTCGTGGCGGATCACACCGGTGTCGCCGTTGATTTCTTCGGTGAAGTAGTCGAAGGTGCCAGAGTCGGCATCTGGACCGTAAAGAACTATTTCCCTGTTCGGGTAGCTCGAGTCGACCTGGTTCCAGTTGGAGATTTCGCTGTCAGGCTTCCAAATCGCGTTCAACTGGCCGGTCGTCAAGCACGTGGCCCAGTCGTTGTCGGGATTGACCAAGACTGAAAGGCCGTCATACGCAACTGTCAGCTCGATGAATGAAACACCGTTCTGTGCTGCGAGTTCGCGTTCGGAATCCTTAATCGGTCGCGATGCATCGGAGACAACAGTCTCACCCTTGCTGAATTTCTTGAAACCGCCACCCGTACCTGAGATGCCGACCGGTATCTGTACTCCAGGATGCCCCTTGCGGAAATCTTCGGCTGCAGCAACTGTCAACGGATAAACAGTAGAGGACCCATCGATCAAAATTTCACCGGAAAGTTCTTTCCCAGCTGCCGCATTTGACATCGACGCGCTGGTTGCAGGGTCTGCACCTCCTCGTTTCGCCGCCTCAGGTCCCGATTCACCGCCGCCACATGCCACGATGACTAAGGTGGCTAGCAAGCTGATGACCAACAGGTTTTTCGCGTTCGTTCTCTGCCTAAAAAACGAATATGGCATCGGGGCTCGAGTCTCCTCATGTCAGACTGTTTCACTCAAGGGGTCGATTTCGAAAATCCCCTACAGACTCACGATGCATCATCGATTTTTACTTGGATTTACATAACCGCAAAGATTCGGCTCATTTTACGAAATCGGTAATCGTATCGAAATCCGTGAGCCTTCCCCTATCGCACTTGTCGCTTCCACGCTACCGTTGTGTAGTTCGACGATGTTTTTCGTAATCGCGAGCCCTAATCCGAATCCTGTCCGGTCACCCGACGAACGATGAGATTTGTAAAACCGCTCGAAGATATGGGGAAGTTCCTCTGGATCTACGCCTTCTCCAGTGTCCTCTACTTCGAAGAACAATTTGTTTCCTGCAACCCTGCAGGAGATTTTGACGCGACCTCCAGAGGGCGTGAACTTTTGGGCGTTGACGAACACGTTGCCCAGTGCGCGTTCGAATTTCCCAACGTCGACCGAAACGTCTGGGACATCGTCGGCAACATCGACAACTATCTCGTGTTCTCCACTATTCCCTACGGGTCCATGGCTTGCAACTACGTTGTTGATGAGCGCTCGCGGCGAAATCATCGTGGTTTGCAGAGCCATACGCCCAGTTTCGAGCAGCGTTAAGTCCATCAGTTCAGTGACCAGTGTTCCCATTCTGCGCGCGCCGTCATCGATGCGCTCCAAAAACTGGTCTTGAGTCTCGGGCGGCAACTCATCCCCCATCCTCAGAGTTTCGATCGAGGCTTGTATCGAAGCGATCGGAGTCCTCAACTCGTGGGAAGCGTTCGCAACGAACTCCCGCATCGATACACCTAAACGGATCTCGTCGGTTCGCTCGTTGATGATGACAACTGAACGGCCCAACCCGGAATCCTCCGGGGGCAGACCTCTGGCGATCACCTCGAAATGGCGATGCTCATCGAACACCTCAACGATTCTGCGGACGGTTTCGCCAGTAGACGTGCTGACCGTCACGGCTTCGTTGATTTCGAAGATGCCCACCTTGGCCGCCAGTGGGGTCGATCTGTATTCGGTTTCTTCGATTTCGAAACCCAGCATCTCGCACGCCGCTGGATTTGCGTACTGCAACATCCCTTCCGCGTCGACAACCAAAATCCCAGCGGTCAACCCGCTCAGGATAGTTTCGTGATAACGTCGGTTTCGGCCAGATTCCGCGAGCGTTTGCTCAACATTGTCCGCCAACCGATTCACCGCGTGTGCGATGCGCTGTTGCTCGCGCGGCCCTTCAACTGGAAGCCGGTGTCTTCGATCAATTGCGCGCGTTCTGAGGATGCCAACAGATGTTCGTAAGAAATACCGGGTCTGGCGTCTGCCCAGCATCCAAACGCCGATCACGGCGATCAACGAACCAGCTGCAAACGACCAGAATCCCACAAACGGGAATAGCGTTAAGCCGACGATGAGCGGCACCGCTGTAGCGGTCGTGAAACGCCACTTAAGCGGGACGGGATCTAAGATGCTGCATAGATCCGGCATTTTTCATGAAACGAAACGATATCCGACACCCCGGACCGTTACCAATCGCTGCGGATTGGCCGGATCTTCTTCGAGCTTTCGGCGCAACAGCGATACATGAACGTCTATCGTGCGCGATCCACCGGGATGTTCGTTTCCCCAGACTCCTTCAAGCAGTTGGGCTCGCGAAAATACTCTACCTGGCCGCGAAGCGAGTTGCACGAGCAGGTCGAATTCCTTGGTTCGCAGGTCGAGGTCGTATCCATCCAACACCGCGGTTCTGCGCACTAAATCGATTCGGAGGTCTCCGACTTCGATTACGTGTCCGTTTTTGCCGTTGTTCGCCACTTTGGCGTCCATCAGCATATCGGCCCGGCGCAACTGGGATTCGATCCTAGCCATCAGTTCGCGCAGACTGAAAGGCTTCGTTACGTAATCATCGGCACCGCTCTGCAATCCGTCTACCCGTTGCCGCTCTTCGTGCCAAGCCGTCAACATGATGATGGGCACAATGTCGCCCGAGTCGCGCAGGGCTTTGCAGACCTGCATGCCTCCCATGATCGGTAGCGACAGGTCCAGAATAATCAGATCGACATCATGGGACCTGCGAATGTCTAAAGCGGTCGCACCGTCGGTCGCCGTCAACGCGTGATAACCGGCGGTCTCGAGATTGAATTTCAACGTGGCTAGCAGTGCTGGGTCGTCCTCAACGACCAAGATCGTTTTTGGAGCAGTTAGCGTTGATTTCACCTGCTTTTCCCGTTCGCTAAACCCTTTCGATCACACCAGACTTGGCTGACCTGTAACCAGCGTCGATCATCTCAATCGCGCGCATCCCAGCCCATCCGGGAGCATAATTGACGACATCCTTACCTGCTACGATGTCTGTGAAATTGTCGGCCGGTCCACCTCCGTAGTACTCCCCTGCATCCGCGTTTACGTCAACAACGATGTGATCACCGTCATGACGCTGCACTTCGAGTCTCGCCCGATCGATATCAAGCACAAATGCACCTTCGTCGCCGAAAACCCGAATGTCGAGCTGGAAAGTCTGATCCTGTGGCAACGCCCCGGCGCCTGAGAAGGTGCCGATCGCACCTCCTTCGAATCCGACCGTAAACGCGTTGTAGAGCTCGACTTTCGCGGTGGGCGCCGAGTTCATGGCATACACGGTTTCCGGCTTCAATCCAGTCAACCAGTAGGCCATGCCCGCAGAGTGTGTCATCTGCGCCAGAGCGTATCCACCGCCGGCGACTACAGGATCTGCCCACGTATCGGCACCCGGTTCGAACATGTTGTCGCCTGCCCCACCGCCACTTGCGAGGAACCGTTTGCCCTCCAGCAAGCTTCGAACTGGAGACGCCATGTGGCACATCACGTACTCGATGTTTCCCACGGGTTGCGCATCCATGATCTCCTTGGCGCGTTGAATGTAGGGCGAGTAGTGCCAACCGTGCGGGATCACGATCTGGACGCCCTGTTTTTCGGCCTCCGCAACGAGCGCTCTCGCATCTGCCGCGTTTGTAGTAAGTGGTTTCTCGCACATCACGTGCAAACCACGTTTCAACGCGGCCATCGCGTGTTCGAAGTGCAGCGAGTGAGGCGTAGCAACCACGACACCATCGAGCCCTTCGATCTCGAGCAGATCTTCGTAGTGTTCTGTGGCGTGAACGAACCCGAACGTGTCTTTGACTAACTGGAGTTCATCTGCTCCGATTCGGCATACCGCGGTCATCTCGACGTCTTCGCGGTTGGCGAAGACTGGCATGTGATTAGCGGTCGCCCACCAACCGGCTCCGATAAATCCGATCTGTACGGTTCCGTCAGGTTTCATCGCACTCAACCCTTACGAAGTTATTGACCCAGAGTTAACCCGTGTCAACAATCCCATGTAGCAAAATAGACCTTTGGCGGCTTATTGTAAGCGACCTGGCCCCTCGGGCAGTTCGTACTAGCGATCGGATAACCCTTTGACATGGAACTCTGGTTAGTCAGACACGGCGAAACGATTGTTGAGGAAGACGGGCTGTACAAACCTCACAGCGGATTGACCGAACTGGGTCAGCAACAGGCCGTCTCGGTGGCCAAAGTCTTGGCTAATACCGAGTTCGATGTTTGCTACTCGAGCGCTCTACCTAGAGCGGTACAGACCGCTCAGGTTTTCGCCGATTTGACAACGAATCAGTTCACCCAAATCCCTGAACTCAATGAGATCGAGGTCGGCCGAATCGAAGACGCCCCCGCCGAGTTAAAGAAACGAGTTATCAATCACCAAGTAACTTTGGATTTTTCTGAATTCGGCGGAGAAAACTCGGATGAGTTCTTTACACGCATCATTGGAGGATTTTCGAAGCTAGTCCAAGACGCAGATTCGAGACGCGCGCAGCGAGTGTTGGGATTCCTGCACGGCGGCACTATCGGGGCGATCTTGGATCACATCGCCGGGCGCGATTTCAACTACCGCAGGCGACCTCGGATGCCCAACTGCTCCTACACGATCGTGAGTAAGAAGTCGGACCGAGGGTGGACGGAGTGGCAGGGATGGCACAGCGACCATCTGACCGCGATCACTTGAACATTTGCCGGATCAGATGGCGAGTGGCATACGCACGTTGCTGCATTCTTGCCGCGCCAACTCGCCGTTGGCGCATTCGCATGATCGACAGTGGATGACCGGAGACGGTTCGCTCATGTCGATCGCGATACTGGGAGTTTCGCAGTGCGGACACCGAGTAACCAACGTCGCTCCGCACGTGATGCACGTGAAATACGTACTGTAAGCGTCGGATTGCAACCGCATCATCCCGCGGTTGCACTTCATGCATTCGTTTTTCGACATCAACATCGGCCCACTCCTTTATCGGAATCGATGACCGTAACACGCGATGCGTCGAATGCTATTGAATCGTGTGTACTCGTTTCAACGAGGTGAAACGCATTTCTCGATGCGTTTGATTGCGGGTTTTCCCTTGACTGCTCAGTCGAGCAGGCCGGTCTGCGGTTTCGTCCACGGTGCACGCGCCGACCAGGCTTTTGGTCGCGGCAAACGGCCCAGTTGGACTTCGACGATGCTCGGAGCGTCCGCATCGATCGCAGCTCGAATCGCAGTAGTTAGTTCGTCCGGATTGGTGGCGAGGAAACCTTCGCCGCCATACGCTTTCGCCATCGCCACGAAATCGGGGTTGACGAAGTCTGCTTCGTATGTCCCGCCGAAGTCTTGATCAAGATCGCGAGCTACGTTTCCGTACGCCCCGTCGTTGAAGACCACAGCGACTACGTTGATGCCGTATTTGACGGCGGTGGAAAGTTCTCCAGACGCGTACATGAAACCACCGTCGCCGACGATGCAAATCACCGGTCGGTCCGGCACGCCGACCTTGGCGCCGATGGCTGTCGGGAACGCGTAACCAAGAGTACCCATGTAGCCAGAATCGATGTAAGACCAAGGCCTATCGACCTCAAAATGTTGCCTCGAGTAGTAGCCGAGTTGCGTCATACCCCAGATTCCGGTGGCCTCATCGGGATAGGCATCCTGAATCGCCACAAGCCACGGATACGCAGCGTCCTCGCTGCGGTCTTGCTCTCGATGGGCTTCCAGCGCCGCTTTGTCAAAAGCATGCCGCTCGGCCATCAGTTCAGCGTCGCAACCCTCCGATTCGAGATTTTTGATCAGCTTTGTCAATGTCGCTTTGGCGTCGCCATTTAGCTTCATCTTGTTCGGATGAGGTCGGCCCAGTATGGAGTCATCAGGATCGATCTGGATCACTTTGGAACCGGTTCCGGCGGGATTGCGCGGCGTGAACCGAGTGCCGATGGCGACGATCACCTCTGCCCCATCGATCATGTCTTTGATCGGGCCTACCGCGCCAACCCAAGTGCCGATGCTGTTCGGATGCGAGTATGGGATCACGCCCTTGCCGCCAGCAGAGTTCACCACCGGGATACCAGTCATTTCGGTGAGTTTTTTCAACTCGTCGAACGCGTCCGAACGAGCGACACCGCCGCCGGCGAATATGACCGCCGAATCGGCATTCAAGATGTCCTTGGCAGCCTCTTCGATGAGCGAGTCGTCGGGAGTGTCACGCTCGCCGGGAGCGCTTTCGAGCAAATCGACCTCTTCCCTCTCGACCATCCCCTCGGGAGGCATATCGATAAAGGTCGGCCGGGGTCGACCGGACCTCATCTGACGAAACGCCTCGTTCACCGCCGCAGGCGCCTCGTGAGGACGCATGATCGACTTTCGATACTTTGTGATCGGCTTCATCAGATCGGCTTGATCGACGATTTCATGCAGACCATCGAGTCCCTTGCCGATTTGAGCGCGCGGTACTTCGCCAGCCAACAGCAAGACCGGCGAGGAGCGTGCATATGCCGTTGCAATGCCCGAACCAGCGTTGTATAGCCCTACGCCCGGCACGACGACCGCCACGGACGGTTTGCCTGCGGCACGGGCATAACCATCTGCCATGTGCGTCGTTGAGAATTCGTGCCGGGCTGTGATCATCCGCAATCCCGGTTCATCGCGGATACCGGTGATAAGCCCGTACATTTGCACGCCGGGCAATCCGAAAATGACCTCGATGCCCTCTCGAACCAGTGATTTCGCCAGCGCTTCACCGCCAGATAGCTTTGCCACGATCTGCTCTCCCTAGTTGACTTTCAGTTCCTGCCTGCGATCATCGTGTCCGATTTGTATTCGGCGAGGACGCGATCCACATACGCTCAGGTTTAGTGGATTATAAGGTGCGCGGCGAACTCAAGACCTGTGGACCATCGACGGCAACAATAGTCTGGGCTTCATTGAATCAGGCACACGACTCAAATCGCTCGCTTGTTTCCATCGGGTGATGCCAGTACCGATGAGAACGGAGTCGAGCCCAGCTTTGTTGGCGCCCGCGATGTCGGTGTGCAGTTGGTCGCCGACGAAGGCAATCCTTTCATAGCCGTTCAGCCGTTCCTTGATGGCATCGAACATCGGAGCATACGGTTTGCCGAGTTTGGTGAACTTCACTGCATCATCATCGCCGAAACGCCGCGAAACCGCCGACTCTATCAACTCCGCTATTCCGCCCGGCCCGATGGAGAAGCGGTCCAATCCGTCGGGGTACAACACATCCGGGTTGGGAACCACCAAATGAAGCGGATTCCCAGCATCCATCCTGCGGATTATCAACGTCAGCATGTCGCTGGTCGCCGCGGACCAGTCGTATCCGGTGATGCCGGCCAACGCAAGGGACGCCGATACATCGTCATTCAACGTCAACGGGACTGGATCGCAACCGGCCAAGCGCACAAACTCGACCGCGTCGCCAGAACCGGTGGCTATGCAATGTGTACCAATTAACGCCCGTTCCTCGAAATACCTGCCAAGCAACGAACCAGCCGAAATGACTTGATCTGTCGTGATACCGAAGCCTTGGCCGCGCATTACCTTCACCCTGCAATCGGTTAACCGGGAGGCATCGTTTGTCGCCAGCAACCACGGTTTTCCGACGCGGTTAAGGTGATCGGTAAACTCAATCGCGCCAAGCAGCGGATCGATACCGTCCACCAACACACCGTAAGAATCGAACGCGATCGCGTCGTATTGGGTCATCAGATCGCCGACCGATACGATCGAAGGTGTTGCATTACTCAAACGTGGCTCCGAAATGATGGTTATGCTCTGCTCTTGCGCTTTTCCATTGAAACACGCAAAGTTCGAAACGCCGAAAAGTGACACGGGTTTGCCTAGGAGCGACTTCGAGCATTTCGGCGTCGAAATCTTCAATCCGTTTGAACGAAGCAAACCTGCGAGAGCGACGCCGTTCGGCTTCAACAAGCGCGGGCGGTGCTGTTCACCACTGACTCGACTGCTCGTTGTAGACGTGGTCCGGCACGGCGTATGAGATCCCCGCTTCGTCAAACGCCGATACTACCAAGAGGTTGCTGAACTGGTCATACATCCTCCGGTCGATCCGAGACAACAAAGGTAGTTTACGTAACGTCGTGTTTCGCATGAGACGCTCGTAACGCTGTTGGATCCTGAACCATGCCAAAACTCCCAGAGTCGAGGTGTGTGGGTATTTCAACTGATCCGCCAACTTGCTGCCAATGACAGCGCGCGAAACGCCGTAGATGTACTTCGAGAACTTGCGCCTAACCTCAGGATCCGTCATTTCCGCCAACAGCGGTGCGGAATTGACGAGGGAGTTGGCCATCGCGATCGATTCGATGTCTGGTTCCGGTTCGCATATGTTGCCGATTTCAAACAGCTTCAATGCCTCGGCCTCGTCGCGAATGAGGATCGTCTCGGGAATCCCCATCAACCAGCCGACGTAACGCCACACCGCCATAAAGCTCGCGGCCTCTTCCCTCGTGTAACTCGCACCCAAGCGTTTCATATGCGCTAGCAATCGCGCTGAGAACGCGGTCAGCGCAAACCCCAGATGCGCCGCGCTGAGCGGCTCGCCCCAAGCTTCCGTGTCCCAGTCGTCAGACTCTCGGAGCAACCGCCTTATCTGCGCGTGGATCAGCCGTATTCTCACTGACAGTTTCCAACCATCTCCCTCGCGCTCCAAACCGCCCGGAATGAAAGATTCGATCAAATGCCGGTTGTTCTGCTGCAAACGCCTCACGCCCTGATCACGGACCCGACCTGTGATGAAAAACGACTTCGAAATATTGGTCATGAACCCTTCGATGAGTACTCCCGCCACAAATGAGGCCAAAATGACCTTGGAATTCCGGTGAAACATACGGATTCCGGGAGCGAACTCTGAAGTGTCGACCCAGTCAGGCGGAGTCAAGTCTTCAAAGAATTCTGCGACGGCCGCGGGCGCGTTTTGGAGGGCATGCTCGTCTTGATCCATCCCGGCGCGCAGATGTTCGCGGACCTCGAGATGTCCTAGGCCGGAAAGAGCGGCCATCAACTCGTCGGCTGTGGGATCGCAGACGTATGTGTGGGCGATGTAGTTAGTGGCGACCTCAGGCTCGATCTCGCGTGCTAACTCGTAACCGGCTACGTTGTCTGAAGGTATCTTCATCGCGATATGTAGGTGCGAGATGCGCCGTTACGCATAGCCGAAGCTTTACCGGAGCGAACTAATCTTCGGCCTCTACCCTGAGGTCTGGCAGCCAACTTAACCACGACGGCAGGTACCAGTTCCCACGTCCCAGCATCTCCATGCTCGCAGGAACCAGAACCGAACGTACTAACGTGGCATCCAACAATATCGCTACCGCTAAACCGAAACCTACCTGTTGGTTAATTATCGTCTTACCAGATGCGAACGCGCCGAAAACGGCAACCATTATCAACGCCGCTCCGGTTATCAAGTTCGCGGTCGAACGCAACCCGTAACTCACCGCTTCGGTGTTGTCGCCGGTTTGGTCGAATCGCTCCCGGACGCGGCTCAATAGGAATACGTGGTAGTCCATGGACAGGCCGAACAGGATCGTGAACAGGAAAAGCGGTATCCACGCGTCGATTACTTCGGCATGTTGGAAACCGAAAAGATCCGCCGCGAATCCTTTTTGGAAAACCAACACCAGCAGTCCGTACGCGGTGCCGACGGACAACAGGTTCATGATTACAGCCTTGATCGGTATCACGATCGACCTGAATACCAGCAATAGGACTATGAAGCTGAACCCTAGAACGAAAGTGAATACGATCGGCGTGTATCGATTGACCACTTCGAAAATCTCTGCCGAGGCAGCGCTCTGCCCGCCAACGTTGACTTCAGCCGGAACTCCGGCAAACGCCGACGGGATGTGTTCATCTCTCAACACCGACATCAACTTGACGGCTTCCTCTCCTGTCGGATGGCCCGGCAAGGCGAGTTTCAACACTGCAATTTCGTTCGACGACACTTGACCTGGTAAGGGTGGTATCGGGAATCTCGGGTCCTGCACCAACAACCCCGTCAGCTCCTGAATCGCGCCTTGAACCTCCGGGCTTGTGATGTTTCCCTCAATCACGATGTCGGACGGACTTGCGAGTCCGAACGCGAACTCCTCTTCCAACACTAAGAACGCTTCTCTTGTCACCGAACCTTCGGGTAGCGTTTCAACTCCATTCAGTCCAGTCTCGATCTGGAAGTAGTAAACGATCGCGACCACCATCGGCGCGGCGACGATCAAGAAACTTAACCACGGTACTTTGGTTACGATGCGCGTGGTCCGCTCCCAGAAGCCGTGTTCTATCCGTTCCTCGGGTTTTTCGGCGGGATCGCGCCGGAAAAAGGGTATTGACAGGAGATCAATCTTGCGGCCGAGCAACGCTAAGATCGCAGGTAATAACGTCAGCGTCGCAGCCATTTCGACGATCACCACCAAAATCGCGCCGAGCCCGAGCGACTGGAAGAACCCCATCGGAATAATGAACATCCCGCAGAGAGCTATGACCACCGTCAAACCGCTGAATAACACGGTTCGTCCCGCAGTCTCGCCAGCTCTCGCAACGGCTTCATTCACTTCAAGACCACGATCCAGCTCCTCGCGGAATCGCGAGATTATGATCAACGAGTAATCGATTCCGACCGCCAATCCGATCATCGTGATCATCAACGTCACGAAGAAGACCAGGTCGACGAACTGGCCGATTACGGCGACGATGCCCAACGCTATCACTATCGCGATGATTGCCAATCCGATCGGAATTAGCGCCGCCACGACTGCCCCAAAAAGCGCTAGCAATATCAACAACGCAACCGGAATTCCGACGCGTTCGCCCTGCTCCAAGTCGTGCTGTGAAAATTCGTTCGTTTCGTAAGAAACGCTGGCGGCACCGCTTATCAGCACTCGGAAATTGTCAGCCGCATCCGCTTTTGCGACCACATCGATCAGCCGTTTGACGTGTTCCGACGCCTCATCGAAATCCCCGGCCATCGGGATCGTCATGATCGTCGTCCGACGATCCTCAGACACCATGTTCTTCGCCAAGTCAGGGGCTAGAGCATTGACGATGTAGTAGTTGACGGCTCCTTCACCCACGATTTCATCGCCGAGTGCCGTAATATCACCGAATACCTCGCCAACTTTGGCTGCAAATTCAGGATCATCGACCGTCAGCGTGTCAGATTGGACGATTATGACTTCGGTGATTGGCTCTGGACCACCAATCAATCGCTCCACCGCAGCGACGGCTTTTTCGGATTCAAACGAACCACTGAGTCGAAGCTCTGTAGTCGTTGCGGAGCGGAGCAACAAACCGGCGATGACTAAGGCGACGACAACCAAGAGAACCCATGCACCGACAGTCACTAACGGTCGACGTGCGCTGATACGTGCAAGCAATTGAGTCAAACGGAACTCCTTCGCGCATGAATTGCGCGTCTTAAAGCATCTTACACCTTGAACGTGCTGGAACTTCGGTCTGTTAGATGCAGAGAAATCACGCCAATGTCGCAAATATGCGGGATTACCGTTTTATCCGAGTCGTTCGAAGCTCCAAACGCCAGATGAATTCTGTTTCACCCGGCCAATCGGGATATGCGTCTGGAATGACATCCGTCAACCTGCAACCCTGATTCGCGTAAAACTTGCAGGCTCCCACATTCACGTCCTGTGTCTCGATCTTGAGCTCGACGCATCCGATGCTCTTGGCGTACTCCACCACCCTGGCGAACAGCGCGGATCCGATGCCCTTCCCTCGCCATTCTGGCGCAACGCGGATGTCCCATAACGCAGCTAGATCGCTTCTCTCTTCCAGGAAATCTGATCCGGGAGTGCGGCACGCAACCATCGCACCGCCGACACGCGCGTCTCCGTAGAACGCCGATACGATTCGCCAATTTGATGTGTCCCAATTCGGCCTAAGCGTCGGAGGTTCGCCCTCGTCGTAGTCCTTCACGTAAGGCGGATCAACCGGAATTTCATGTAGGTTCCAACTGTCAGTTGACGAACTCTCAAGTTCAGCGACCATTTTTGACGCCACGGTGAATGCTATCGAGATTTTGCCATGTTCTTCGAGCGCGGCTGTGGTCTCAACTTCGTACCGGATCAATTCTGAACAATTCGTGAAGGTCATCAAGCGCCACTCAAAGATTCCAAAGGTGTATTCCGTTTTGCGAACGAAGAACCCTATCGACTTTGAGGAGCCGCTTCCAATGCAATGTCCTCATCAACCTGCCCGTCGTCGTCCACCACAGCAGAAGCGTCGGTCACGTTTTCTTTGCGCGCCCGGTTGATTTTCTTGACGGGCCGTTTGGTGAACAGCCACACTGAGAACCCGAATCCGAACCGCAACACAAACTCCAGGCCGATCAAAAACACCAAGTAGTAGATTATGGCCTCTCGATGATCGTTGATGTTGGTCAGCATCTCTAGCGAATCCGTGAAATCGAAAAAGGACGCATCGATCAAGAACAGCGCCAACAACGCGAAAGGCAAGATCTTGGCTAAATCGCGCGCCAAATCTTCGTTGTAGTAAGCCGAAAAGCGGATCGCGCTCACCGTCGCCAACGCTATCAGCAAAGTGTCTCCCATGTCCCGACTCTTCGACAGAAACGACAACATCAGCGTCAACACCGCGAACCAGAAGAAAGCGAAAAGTGGAAACACAATCAGGTACTTCAAGGTGTAGCCGCAAATGTGTACGAAGCTGCGTAGCGCTGGATGGCGCGACTCTTCGAAACGGTAGACATCGAACTCGAACATATCCCGCGATGACGCGAAACGATAGAAGTTGAACACGAAAATCGCATAAACCGCAACACCGACGACGTAAAGCGTCACCGGTTCCAACAGGTCTATCGCATCTTCTACGCTGAGACCTTTAGGAAAAATACCGAAGATATCGATCAAGCAAGCCTCCTAGACAACTATTGTCTCGGCTTGCCCCACGCGATTACTAGCTTTAACGTGTCATCTCCGACGCATCTGAAACCATGATCGACTCCGGGCGGTGCCATTACCGCATCGCCTGCCCGAACGGCCACCTCCTCATCGTCCATCCACATCACGCCCTCCCCTGCAATGAAGTAGTAGAACTCCTCGAGCGTGTCTTCGCCCTCGTGAACGTGCCTGCCCTCGCTCGCACCAGGTTCTAATTCCCAAACCTCGATCTTCACCGGCAGCTTCGTGTGACCGTTGAAGAAGCGACGCCGGGTGATGGCTCCATCGCCCTCGTGCAATGCCGGATGCACGATCACATCTTCAGATTCGTGTTGCTTCCAGTTCATTTCCGCTCAAGCAGTTTTGGGCGATCAATCAATGTCCAAACTCATAAACCTGTAACTCGGTTTGGCGCTCCAAGACTTCAAAGTCGGCGTCATTGTGCAGGATCGGGGTATGGGTACGTATCGCAACCGATGCGATTAAGCAGTCCATCATCTTCCTAACCGTCTCGCCACGTTGTCGACAACGTCTATACAACGTCGCGGCGTCTTCATAATCCGTCGGCCGGATGCTCAACATCACCGCTTTCGCTAATAGTCGCCGAAGATCCCTCAAGTGAGTGTCATCTCGCGCTCCCGCAAGCACTTCCATCTGCACCGCTTCGCAAATTGATATGTCTTCGGTCAGGAGATCTTCAACCGAATTGCAAACTGGTGAACCAGTATCTCGAAGGTATTCGATCCAAGCGGAGGTGTCGATCAACGTCACGCTTCGCGTCCTGAACGCATCGCCTCTAAATCGCCATCCCAACCACTTCCTCGCATCGCGAGAGCTTCTTCCAAAGTAGCTGGTTCGGCAGCAAGCGTCCTAAGGGCGAAATTGATGGCTTCCCGTTTCGTTGAGAGGCGATAACGCCGCATCACTTCGGCGCAAGCCTGATCATCGATATTGACATTGGTGCGTGACATACACATATTATACACCAGTAGCGTATTCACCGCCCTAACTGATCCTCAACGTTCGGGTTCCCAGCAATTTGGAGGGCAAGATATTATCGCGCCATGGCAGACATTGTCCGATGCGAATGGGCAGGCGATGACCCGCTCATGCAGCAATACCACGACGAAGATTGGGGCGTGCCTTTACACGGCGACCAGGCACTGTTCGAACTCCTAGTGCTAGAAGGCGCGCAGGCCGGCCTATCTTGGCGCACCATCCTCCACCGCCGCGAAGGTTACCGCGCCGCCTTCGAAGGCTTCGACATCGCAACCGTCGCCGCCTACACCGACGCCGACCGCGAACGGTTGCGCAACGACGCCCGCATCATCCGAAACCGCGCCAAGATCGCCTCCGCCATCAAAAACGCCCAAGCCACACTGAAAGTTCAAGCCGACCACGGCTCGCTCGACACCTTCCTATGGAGCTTCGTAGGAGGCGAATCCCGCATCAACGCCTTCCGTAACCTCGCCGAAATACCCGCTCAAACCGACGAATCAGACGCCAT
Organism: uncultured Dehalococcoidales bacterium; assembly: GCA_964424025.1. Lineage (GTDB taxonomy): Bacteria > Chloroflexota > Dehalococcoidia > Lucifugimonadales > Lucifugimonadaceae > Bin127. The sequence goes on from CAYRHG010000034.1 coordinate 19,959, forward strand.
GAGCAAAGCCCTCCGCAACTACGGCTTCAACTTCGTAGGCCCTACCATTTGCTACGCCTTCATGCAATCGGCGGGAATGGTGAATGATCATGTGGTTGGGTGTTTTCGGTATCCGCACCACTGAAGCCCCGGTTCAAACTAGATCCATCTGCGCACCCTCATCGTCTAATCCCCTCCTCCTGTACTGCGCAACCACGCCGTATCGCTCGCCTTCCAACTCGCCGGGGTCGGCATGTTCGATATCCTCCAGAATCCCGATCTTGCTTGTCCAACGGCCATTGCCCAGTTGCCGCGCGACGTGCGAAACCCGACCGTGGTCTGACAGGTAGATCGCAATCTTCTCGTACCCATCTTCCATCGATCCGTCGGCACACCGCTCGAAACCAAGTCGGTTGAATGCGTCGACGAAAGTTGAAAGTCGTTCGTCCTCGGACGAGTCAAACGGCCATTCAAATCCGGGGCCCGGCCACCACCAACCTTCGATGGTTCCTATGGCCCATGCGACGCAGTTATAGCCCATGTCTTGTGGACTGGTAACTGTGAAATTTGATAGAGACGGGAACAAATCCCGAAGATGAGCCGACAAATAACCCTCTTGCGAAACGAAATCTAGATGTAACCTTTGCGCTTGCCCCAGTCGATCCACGTTGCCCGCATCGCTTCGATATTCCCTCGATCCTGTTCGCGTATAGGCGACTCGCCCGTTATTTCCCGCAGCGCCATAAACCACATCGCCGGTGCCGTTTGTAGGTCGCGAAGTATCAACGGAATCGCCGCCGAACCCATCTCCACAACCTCTTGGTCCGCCCGGTGCTCCGCGATCAGCATAGGCGACGAATGATGTGCCGTCTCCCTCTTCCATTCCGCGGCCAAACGATCAAAATCTGACTGGAGATCATCGTTCGGCTTGACCGCTGAAAAACCTTGTTTCATTGAAACGCCTTACTTACCGAATACGTCTTTAAACTTTTCAATACTCACTGTACATCCTATCGCCCGTGGTTCCCGGAAGAGAACCCCGATGCCCAAGTTACTGCACTATTGACGTTATGCAGGACAACACAGCATCCGAATCAACGACCAGTGGCGTGTTTGCTTCATCTGGACTGACCAAGGCGCGATGGAGATCGAAGTCGTCGACTATCACTGAGAGGAATAACGCAATGACCAACCCCGAACCAATCCACCCCGGCGAGCAACTATCAGAGATCATCGAGGAGCTCGGTATCTCCCAATACCGGTTAGCCAAAACAATCGGCGTGCCCCCGGTCCGCATAAACGCCATCATCAAACACCACAGATCCATATCCGCCGACACCGCCCTACGCATCGGCCGCGCCCTAGAAACCACACTCGACTATTGGCTAAACCTTCAGCGGAAGTACGACCTCGATGTTGCGCGAGCAACGACAGACGTCACCGAAATCGAGCAACTTGCCGAAGTAACCGGGTGTCGGCCCAAAATAATCGCTTCGTTCTGGAGTTCATAGGGAGGGGACCGCCGGAGGCGGAAAACTCCCTGATTGCTCTCCCCAACCTAACCTGATCGTCTGCCCCGGCGTTGTCGACACGTCTCGCTGCGACGACGAACGCCAAAACACACATGCAGACGAGAGTAATGGGAGCGTCTAGAGGCCAACATCCCCATGGGCCGTTTCGGCACCGCCCCCGACTTCGCCGACACCAAGGACCCTTTCGCCTCCCTCCAAGGCCGCTGGATCAGCGGCCAATCCATTGACATCGTTGGGGGCAGGTTATGCTGCGTTCAATAAAGATTGAAACTGTAGCTGTAGCACCCTGTGCCTTCGACGGGCACGTAGGGCTCATCTCCGCAAAATGGCGGCCGTCAACACTCGGGATTGCAATTCGGCGCTAATGAATCGTACACTCCGCCACGCGCTAGAACTTTTTTTGACATTCCCGACACCTCTGCATCATCAATCAAATATACCAAAGAAGTCAATATCTGACAATTCGATAGCACATTTACATTGCATCCAGCATCTGCCACAAATCGTCTGGAATCTTCTTTCCCTCTAGGAAAGCTTCCATCAATTCTGAGACTGTTGCCCCTGTTGAAGTAACATTAGCAGACGAAAATTCCAACTCCAAAGCAACTGCCAATTCTTCACGAGCTTCAGGGAACCTCTCCAAAGCAATCAAAGCCAATCCCATATAACAATGTATACGAGCGGGGTCGACAACATCCATTTCCAAGGATTTACGGTAATTGAGCAATGCACCTTCAAACTCGCCCAACAGCATTTGGAGATCGGCGAGGCTATGGTACAACTCCTTCGGGCAGTCATCCAATTTTACCGCGGCTTCGAAGTCGCGTTTAGCTCCAACATGGTCGTCCATCGCCCATAAAACTTCACCTCGTTTGAAGATCGCGTACCCGTTTTGTGGATCTAGTTCAACGGCAGCATTCGCATCCTTGAGCGCTCCATCGACGTCGCCCATGTCTCTCAAGATGTTAGAACGCATAATGTGCAATTCAACTGGCATTTCGCCTAAACGGATCGCCTCACCGAAGTCAACTAAAGCGGCAGTTCGCTTCCCGGATCGAAGGTGAGTGCTACCACGGTGCATCCGCGCCAACCCGGAATCGGGATCCATTTCAATGACCTTGGAGAAGTCGCGAATCGCGTCATCAAACCGTTCGAGGCGCGCAAATGCGATCCCGCGCCTCCACCATGCATGTATTCGATCGCTGTTTCCTCGGATCGAATAACTTAACTGTTCCACCGCATCCTCGAATCTACCATTATCCAGCAAAAGACGACCTGCATAATACCTAGCGTACGCGTTGTTACTCAAATTAGCATTTTTGATGTAACCATGGATATCATCGTATATTGTGGGTTTAGCGATATGATGAAAATTATTCAGATATACAATAATTGAGGGTTTCAACTCTTTTGGGATCCGAAACACCTGATCCGGTTCGATAACACCTGATGGGGGTCCAACAAACACGCTTTTTTGAGATCTGACTCGATTTGTTGGAGTTTGCCCGCGGTAAACGGAAGCGTTCTCGGAATCCAACAAAATCAGACGACCGTCTTCATCGGGTTCGCCGTCGCATGCAAAGTATAAAGCGATGAGAACATCTGGAGTGAAATCGATCAAGTTTGTAGGATGACCATAATGTTGCAATTGACTCAAAAGATTTCCCTGATCGATATTTTCAACATAACGTGCAGCATGATCCAACATATCAAATTGAGCAGCATCCATATCAAATCCTTCCATGTGAGTTGGTCCTAGTAATTTTTTGAACTCGCGGTAAAGACTGGAAGAGATCTCATCGTAGTATTTTGGTTCGCCACGAAAGATAAACGGTTTGGATTTCGCTGCGACGATTATTTCACCGAGCATGGCGTGAACGGCTTCGATTGCGGCATTTTCGGGGTCATAGTTCGGGGGCAACATGGCTTTAACCCTTATGCTGTCGTGCGGAACGGTTGGCAATCGCGTTCTGAAACGATGACGTTATTGTAAAGTTGCAACAAGCGAAAACTACGTCGATTTCTCCGCTTTGTCTGTTGGTAAGCGTATGGTTGCTTCATTCAAATAATACTGATTAAACCGACTTGACCTCTATATCC
>CAYRHG010000035.1:0-5066 GCA_964424025.1 uncultured Dehalococcoidales bacterium
AACTCGAACGCCTCATCGATCCTATCCAACGGAAACTTGTGCGACACCACGTTGGCGACCGGCATTCGGTCCTGCACCCGCACCAAGAATTGAAGCGCCGCCTCGATGATCCAGGGGTTGTAATGAACTGTGCCGAGCCACTGCGTCTGGTTGCTGATGATCTTCACCGCCGGAAACTCGATGCTACCCGGACCGATGTTGCCAATGTCGACGTACTTGCCATTGAATCTCACCATGTCCAAACCTTCCAACGTAGCCGCTGCGATGCCCACAACCTCCACAACCACGTCTGCGCCAAAACCGTTCGTCAGCTCCCGAACCCGCTCTACTCTCGATTCCGGCGTCGGATACTCGATCATCGAAATCGTGTCAGTGGCACCGCACCGAACGGCCAGATCTAACCGCGGCTGCTGACCGTCGATCACGATCACCTTCGATGCACCTTTTTCCGATGCAACCGCGGTCGCAAACACTCCCAAGCCACCCGCGCCTTGGATCACCACGGTATCGCCGAAGTCCATCTTCGCCCGTTCCAACCCGAACAGCACTTGCGACAGCGCACAGTTAACGGGCGGCACTGCATCGGTCGGCAATTCTTCGGGCACCTTGAAAACGTAGTGCCCCGGCGGCAGATAGTAGTAGTCCGACATCCCGGCGTCGCAGTACGGGTGGTTGTCAATCGTGTACCCACGCCCGCGATGCGGACACGCGTGATGCTCACCGCGAATGCACCAGTAGCACCGGTTACAAGGGTTGAAGAAGGGGAACGCCACGCGATCTCCCTCATTCAGTGGACGCCGCAACGAATCCGTCTCCGCGCCCTCGGTGATGGTGTGAACCACACCTGTGAACTCATGTCCGTAAAACCAGCGCTCAGGAGGAGGCGCGTCGCCATGACCCCGCCAGCCGTGCAAATCGGAACCGCAGATAACAGCGTGAGTGTTCTTGATCAGCAGTCCGCCCGGTTCAACCTCCGGCGTAGGCAACTCCACGATCTCAAACGGAGTTCTTGGCGCGGTGAATACAACCGCTCTTCCTGTCGGCATGACATCCCCCTTTCTCGAAAATCAGATTCGGGCCGAACGGTTGAAACTCACATCGTCAGCGCGACGCGGTTCGCCGTCGAACCACCTTCGCGTCCGTGCCACTCGGCGAACTCGAACGCATCGTTGATCTCTTCCAACGGGAATTTGTGCGATACCACATTCGCAATCGGCATCCGATCCTTGGCGCGAACCAAGAACTGTAGCGCGGCCTCGACGATCCACGGGTTGTAGTGCATCAATCCCTGCCATTGCGTCTGGTTGTTGATGATCTTCCTCGCGGCAAATTCGATGCTGCCACCGCTGATGTTGCCGATGTCGACGTACTTGCCGTTGAACCGCACCATGTCCAAACCCTCAAGCGTCGCCGCGGCAACTCCCACCACTTCGACCACGATGTCGGCACCAACACCGTGGGTTAGTTCTCTAACCCGCTCAACTCTCGAATCAGCGGTCGGGTAGTCCACCATTGAAACGGTGTCCGTGGCACCGCACTTCATCGCCAAGTCCAATCGCGGTTGCTGACCATCAATCACGATGACCTTCGAAGCACCCTTCTCAGCCGCGATCGCGGTTGCGAATATCCCCAGCCCACCGGCGCCTTGGATTACGACTGTGTCGCCGAAATCCATCTTGGCACGTTCCAGCCCGAACAGAACCTGCGATAGGGCACAGTTGACAGGCGGCACAGCATCGGTCGGCAACTCATCTGGCACCTTAAAAGCGTAGTGTCCCGGAGGCAGATAGTAGTAGTCCGCCATGCCGCCGTCACAGTACGGATAGGCGTCTAAGCCTTGGTGGTTTGCACGACCGCGATGCGGACACGCATGATGTTCGCCTCGGATGCACCAGTAGCAACGGTTGCATGGGTTGAAGAACGGGAACGCTATACGGTCTCCCTCCTTCAGCGGTCGACGAAGGGAGTCTGTATCAACCCCATCTCCCAAAGAATGGACTACGCCCGTGAATTCGTGACCGGTGACGCGACGGGCCGCGCGTTGCGGTCCATCGCCATCGCCACGCCAACCGTGCAGATCTGAACCGCAAATCACCGCGTGAGTGTTCTTGACCAACACGCCTCCCGGTCGAATTTCCGGCGTCGGTAGCTCTTCGATATCGAACGGCACACCAGACTGTGTGAATACGGCAACTTTTCCGGTTGGCATTTCTGTCCTCTTTTGGATGCTCGCGATGCTGGTTAAACGCATCGCAGTTGTTGCACGCGAATATACCCCATCAACCACGATTTTGGACGGCGCGCTTGTATACTTTCGACTCGATTAAATTGAGTTGCGGCGCAGATAGACAAAGATCAGTCCATCGATCGGCGTCTCATAGTCAGCCAGAAACGAAAGGCAGATCCGATTGCTCGAACGATTTCACGTCCCACACGACATCGCCGTGCATGTCCAAATCGAAGACATGCGCGCAACCGTGGAAGACATTTTCCGAAAGATGGGTATGCCTGAGGACGATGCGGTTCAGTCTGCCGACGTTCTCGTTTACGCCGACGCCAGAGGCATCGAGTCCCACGGCGTATCCAACATGCTGCGCAGCTATGTAGCATCCTTCGGCGAAGGTGGCATCAATCCGACTCCAGAACCGAAAATCATCCGTGAGATGCCCGCCGCCGCAACCATCGATTGCGATGGAGGTCACGGTCTCGCCGTGGGCCCCATGGCCATGAACATGGCGATGGACAGGGCAGAAGTCTACGGGATCGGCACAATAACCGCCATCAACGGCCGCCACTTCGGCGCCTGCGCTTACCACGCTGCAATGGCCCTCGAACGCGACATGATCGGCATCGCCATGACGACCGGGGGCGTAAACGTCGCACCAGTACATGGCGCGGAACGCTTGGTCGGCCTCAACCCCTTGGGCATAGCGGCACCGACTCGTGACGAACCTCCGTTCATCTTTGACGCATCCATGAGCAGCGTCGCCGGGAACAAGATCATACTCGCCAAGCGCATCGGTGTACCTGTCCTGCCGGGGTGGGTAGCTGAAGCTGACGGTACGCCCGTGATGGAAGAGAGCGATGTCCCCGAAGACTTCATGATGTTGCCCGCTGGTGGCACCCGCGAACTGGGAGCCCACAAAGGCTACTCGATGGCCGTGATGATCGAAATCCTCAGCGGAATCCTCGGCGGAAACGGCGGCGGGCCCAACCGACGCCGCGGCGCATCGCACCACTTCATCGCATACAACCTCGAAGCCTTCACCGACATCGAAGACTTCAAGACAGATATGGACGAATACATGCGGGCACTCTCGAACAGCAAACCCGCCCCGGGACAAGAGCGCGTCGTCTACGCCGGACTACCCGAACACGAGGAAGAGATCGAACGCCGCGAACACGGAATCCCGTACCACCCCGAAGTAATCGACTGGTTCCGAAGCATCACCGCCGAACTCGAAATCCCCTGGAGGCTCACCTGAAGAAATAGGGTTCCCGCTCGCAACGCCACCGTCATTCCGGCGAAAGCCGGAATCCAGAGGGGCTCGGCAAGCAAGGGCGTATCCCACACAACAAATCAACCGTCATCGTAACCATCCAAAAAGGAATCACCAAAATGGGCATCAACAAGTGCATCGACCTACTGAAAGAAGGCCAACCCTTCTACGCAACCCACACGCCTGAACTCACCTATGACGCGGGCGTAGAACTGGCCCAAACATGGGCCGACATGATCCTGATCGACTTCGAACACCGCTTCTTCGATGTCGGCGGTCTGGCCAGTTTCATGAAAGGCTTGCATGCAGGTGGTCCGACGGCGAGCGGGCACCTCACTCCGACGGTGGTGTGCACGCTCCCGCACAACGCCATATCCGTAGAGGAAGTCCGCTACAACGCATGGCAAATGCGACACGCCCTCACGACAGGCGTTCACGGCCTGCTTCACACCCACGCACGCGACCCCGAAGCGGTCAAATGGTTCGTCGCCGCATGCCGATACCCCTTCCAGACGCTCGCCCGCGACGTCATCCCGGAAGGCCTGCGCGGCGGTGGAGGGCAGGGCATACCCGCAGAGATTTGGGGCCTTTCTCCTCGCGAATACGTCGAAGTCGCGGACCCTTGGCCGCTCAATCCCAACGGTGAGCTGCTCCTCGGCCTCAAGATCGAAGACCGCCATAGCCTGCCGAACGCCGATGAGATCGCGGCAGTACCTGGCATCGGTTTCGCGGAGTGGGGACCCGGCGACATGGGAATGTCCCATGGCAACCCCGACGCTCACGACCCGCCGTACCCCGACTACATGGATCACGCCCGAGACACCATTAAAGGTGCTCTCGAAAAAGCCGGCGTTGGCTTCTACTCCAGCTGGGCCGACGACAACATGACGCAGGAAGAGCGCATCGACCACCTCATCGACAACGTCGGCGTCAAGATGATGGGAGCGCCCAACAAAGAATGGGCCGACTACGGCCGCGCCAAAACCGGCCGCACGATGCCTGTTTAGGGTTCTACGCCAATCCCGCAAACGCGGGGCCAGGAATCTTCACACAAAACGCTTCCCAACCCTTTTTCCGATCGGCGAAAGGGGGTTGGGGCGTCGGCGTCATCGGTTAGTTTCCTTCAACTTTGAACTGGGATCACGCCGATGAGTCAACAAGAATCATGAAGTGCGTTTGGCACGCATTTCGGCAAGATCGCCTTCCCATCCGATTCCTCTAAGCGGCCGAGTTTCACGGAGCGAGGCGGTGTCTGTCGCCAACGAACGAAGCGCATAGTTTATCGCCTCGCGTTTCGTCGCGAAGCCGCAACGCTTCATAACCTCTGCGCAAGCACGTTCATCGATGTCCACGTTGATGATTGACATATTCCCAAGATACACAACCCAAGCCTTAGGTAAGTTGATCATCCCAGACACCGCCGGAGATTCAGCCCCCAACCGCACAACAACCAATGCCCGCGATAAACCGTTAAAGTATGAAAACGCGCCACGAAGCGCGCCGCACAATCCGTACCGAAGGAACCACTCCCATGGGCATCAACAAATGCATCGACCTCCTCAAGGA
>CAYRHG010000036.1:0-6184 GCA_964424025.1 uncultured Dehalococcoidales bacterium
GGAGATGATCACCACTCACTTGCACACTATCTTCATGGGCCAACATCTGATGAACCCGCCCTCAGTCGAGGGCTGGCACTGGGGCACCGAGTGGATCGACTCCGGCGCACTCGTCGAACGCGTCAACTTCGCTTCCGAACGCCTCGGAAACCTCGATAGCCCCGGCGTCCAGAGCATGATCGAAAACGTCATCGGCGACGACGAGGATGTAGATCCTGCGGAACTCGTCGACCGGGCGCTCGAACAGCTCTCGCTGACGCATGTGACAGACGTAACGCGCGAATCCTTGATCGAGTTCGTCGAACAAAACGACGAGATGGCAGGCGACAACGGCGGACAAACCCCGCGCGAACGTGCAGCCAACGCGATCAAGATCGTCGCAGCCTCCCCCGAGTTCCAAAGAGCATGATCCGCTCGCGCAAACTTGATCGGACTTGAACCCTGCCCACTGGAGTAATTGCCGAGAAACGAAGATGGCTGAAAAACAACAAAATTCAGAGCGGCTAGCGTACAACCGCACGATCGGAGTCACAGCCATGTTCGGCCGTGGCTTCTACTACCCGGTCGACATCGTTGCCGGCGAAGACGACCGATTGTACGTCCTCAACCGTTCGTCGGATGGCGACAAACGAGGTGTGCGCGTCACCATAATGAACCTCGATGAAGACTATTTCGGCATCTTCGGTGCATGGGGTGCCGAGAACGGCCAATTCACATGGCCCAACTCGATCACCATGGACAGCGAACAGAGGGTCATCATCAGCGACGATTACCTCAACCGAATAACCGTGATGTCCACCGATGGCGACTTCATCGAAAAGTGGGGCGAACTCGGTTCCGATGAGGGGCAACTCGATGGGCCTACTGGCCTCACAATGAATGACGATGACCTGTTGATCTCCGATCACCGCAACTTCCGAATTCAGCGGTTTTCGTCCGACGGCGAATTCAAAGGGTCTTTCGGTAAAGCCGGTTCCAATGAAGGCGAATTCAACATGCCATGGGGGATTTCATCATCTCCTGACGGCAACGTCCTAGTCGCCGATTGGGGCAACGACCGAATTCAGAAGGTGACCCCCGACGGTGAGTTCGTCGCGGCATGGGGAAGCTCCGGTGAAGGTGACGGCGAGCTTCACCGTCCGTCTAGCGCCTGCGAAGACGAAGATGGATTCGTTTACGTCGCCGACTGGGGCAACCACCGAATCCAGGTATTCGACCCCGTCGGCGAATCTGTCCAAACGAATCGCGGGCAGGCCACGATCTCAAAGTGGTCTCAAGCATTCCTCGACACAAACAAAGAAGAGGCCGCTGCACGAGCGGAGGCCAACCTCGATCTAGACCCAGACCTCTTCGAGAGAGACGCCAACGAAGAGTCGTCTCACATCGAGAAATACTTCTGGGGACCGTCCTCGATCAGACTCATCGGCGACCACGTCTATGTAGTCGACACTGTCCGACACCGCATCCAAGTTTTCGACGTAATCGCTTAAACCAACAAGGGAATTGCCAAAGCCGCAACGCCAAATTATCGCCTCTCCCTCGATGGGAGAGGGCAGGAGGAAATCTAATGACATCGCAACGTGATCCCGCATTGGTGGTCATCCAGCTCTCTGGCGGAAACGACGCCTTGAACACGGTGGTGCCATACACCAACGGCATCTATCAGGACTCTAGGACGGCGATCCGTCTCGAGGAACACGAAGTTCTCGACCTGAACGGCAAACTCGGTCTGCACCCCAGTATGGGCCCGATCAAGAACCTCTGGGATCAAGGCAAGGTCGCCGTCGTCAATGGTATCGGATACCCCAAGCCCAACCGGTCGCACTTCCGATCCATGGACATCTGGCACACCGCTGAATCGGTAGATGTCGCTCCCGACGGCTGGCTCGGACGAACCATACGCGAGATCGACCCTGAACACCAGAACGTCGTCGCCGGCGTCAACTTCGGCCGCGGCTTGCCACGAGCTCTCCATTGCAAAGGCGTTCCAGTCGCCTCCGTCGGAAACCTCGCTACTTACGGATTGATGCCCGACATCGAAGACATGGAGACACGTGACCTCGCGCTCAACATCTTCACTCGAATGTACGGCCCGCGCGAAGGCAGGGACCACATTCTGGAAGCGATCGGCGACACCGGCATGAGCGCCTACCTCGGTGCCGACATCCTTCGCGAAGCCCCCGCACAGTACCGATCATCCGTCGAGTACGGCGACAACATGATCGCTCAGCAAATGAAAGACATCGCGCAAGTCTTGTGCGCCGACGTCGGCACCCGCATCTTCTACACTCAGCACGGCTCATACGACACGCACTCCGGCGAGCTTCTCAACCACGCTACCCTGTGGGACGAACTCGCCAACGCCGTCGGAGACTTTTACGCCGACCTCGCAGAGCACGGCCTCGAAGACGACGCTGTCGTCATGGTCTTCAGCGAGTTCGGACGCCGAATCGACGACAACGGGTCGGGCACCGACCACGGCTCAGGAGGAGTCGCATTCGTCATGGGCAACCCGGTTAAAGGCGGGCTCTACGGGGAATATCCGTCACTCGAACCACGAGACCAAGTCGAAGGCGACATGGCCTACAACAACGACTTCCGCGGCCTTTACGCAACCCTGCTAGACGACTGGATGGGCGTCGACCCCAACCCGATCCTAGGCGGCAACTACGAACAGTTCGACATGATCGCTCGGTAGGACGACCGTAGCGGTTTCTAACGTTCTAACCGTGGGTTACGAAAGGTATGCGAGCCGGTAACGATTGTTGCATATGCACCCGGGTTCTTTAGCCAACGCGAATTTTGCGTTGGCTAATGTTTGCGTGGCGCCCTCCGTTTCTATAAGATAACTGCGGATATGCCACTCCCAGAACCCACCATCTCGTTCCGAGACCCTGTACACGGTTACGTAGGAGTTTACGACTGGGAAAACGAGATCATTGATCTCCCTGTATTTCAACGCCTCAGACGCGTCCGACAACTAGGTTTGACTTCATATGTCTACCATGGCGCCGAGCATTCCCGCTTCGGGCATTCCATCGGAGTCATGCACTTGGCAGGACGGTTCGTCGAAAAGTTATTGAGGCATCCCGATCATAAGGACTTACTTCTGGAACGGCAGGGGTGGGATGAAGGCGAATTTGAGCAGAAAGTCGATCAGATCGTCTTGGAAGCAAGGCTCGCCGGCCTCCTCCACGACATCGGACATTCGCCCTTTTCGCACACCGGTGAAAAAACACTATTTCCCATTAACACACAGCACGAACATTATGGCGAAATAATTCTGAATTCGCCTGAACTGGGCATCGACGAACTCATTGTCAGTCAAGCAAGCGAGTTCGGCGTGACCAAAGAGGGGGTAGCTAGACTCATCAGCTTTGAAGCGGGAGAATACGAGGTCGGTTTTGTCCGAGAGTTGATTTCGAGCGTTTGGGACGTTGATAAGATGGACTACCTGCTTCGCGACTCTTTGTACTGTGGCGTGAGGTACGGATCATATGATTTGGAACGGATCTTGGACACGATTACTCTTTACGATGAAAACCCGGACGGATTAATTAAGCTAGGAATCAGAGGAGGAGGCGTTCATGCCATCGAAGGTTTTATCTTAGCGCGATACTTTATGTTCACCCAAGTTTATTTTCATGCGGTTCGTCGCGCTTACGACCTGATTTTGACTGACTTCATAGCTGAGCTGCTTGAGGCAGAAACTGGATCAAGGTTGTATCCCGAAGAGGTCTTGGCATATATTGCATGGGACGATCCCAAGGTGCTCGCAGAGATGGATCGACGTAAGGATGCGGAATCGAGCAATCTAGCATGGAAACTCTTCGCTAGACAGCACCCGAAACGCGTGTTTGAGACGGGTGACCACGCCGATCCAGCAATTATCCAAAGCGCGAATCTGAGGTTAGAGCAAGGCTTGAAGGACAAATTCCCTGACGTACGTATCTGGAAGGACCAAGCTACAGATCATCCAGAAAGGTTTAAGATGGGTGACGAAGTTTGGCCAATTCGGGACAGCGACGGCCGTTGGAATTCACTTGCGGTTGTATCAAGGGCTTTGGCCGGTTTGGCAGAAATCCGCCAATTCAGAGTGTATGCGGACGTAGGCGTAAACACGGGATTGGAGGAAGAGATAAAACTTTCTTGTCGCGAGATGATGGCATAAGCGAGGAACGATCATGAGAGACGATGAATTACTGGCGTTAAGATTATCCGTTGTCCACCGGATCGTGTCTCTTTGTGGCGATGTCGGCAAGACCAAGATCCAAAAGATCACTTATTTCTTGCAAGAGTCGGTCGGTATTCCCGTGATGTATCCCTTCAGGATGCATTACTACGGGCCCTATTCTGATGAGCTTGACAGCGTTATTTCATTGGCACAGATGTCTGGTTATGTTGATATCAAACCCGATACAGACGGTTTTGGCTATCATGTCACGCCCGGTCCTGAGAGCGATGCCCTGCCGTTTGAAGGAATTGAATTGCGTAATGATCTCGAAGAATCGATGAATACTACTACGGATACCCTTGGTGCGCTCGAGACATCTCAACTCGAACTCTACGCAACAATCCACTTCATTGGCCGATCAAGACAAACGATCTCGAGAGAAGAGGTTCTCGAGATCGTAGAAAGACTGAAACCCAGGTTCTCGGCACAAACCATCACCAAAGCCTACTCCGAACTCGGGCGCGCTGGATTGATTCGAATCTTCGACTAGTAAGAGAAAGATCTTCGCTTTAAGAACGTCAAGTTGAGCAGAGGGTGGTGGGCGATGGAGGAGCCGAATCCCCAACCTCATGCGTCTAAAGCATGCGCTCTAACCAGCTGAACAAACCGTCCGTCAACGGATGCGTCAACGTCGCGTGTGTCGGCCACTGGATCGTCTGGCGGAAACACCATTCAGTCTCGACCGCTCGACCAAACTCCTAACCGGAGTTTGCGCTATCCCCCCGACCACCGATAGTGCGAAGCAGAAGATAGCCAATTGCGCCAGCCAATAACGAAGCAGCGAAAACACCCAATTTAGCCTGATCCACCACGCTAGGATCGTTGAAAGCGATGCCCGAGATAAAGATCGCCACCGTGAAGCCGATCCCCGCGAGGAAGCCCACGCCCAAAATGTGCCTCCAACCGACACCTGTGGGTAGTTGAGCCAGGCCAAGCTTGACGGCTAACCAGGTCAACCCCAAGATACCTACGGGATTTCCGATTAGAAGGCCTAATGCGATACCGAGGGTGACCTGACTCTCGAGTGCCGCTGACAACGTGTCGGCATCAAAGACGATCGCCGCATTGGCAAGAGCGAATAGGGGTAGGACGACGAAGCTGACCCACGGGTGAATGGTTGCCTCCAAGCGTTCCAAAGGTTCTTCGGTTTCTCGGCTGAGCTTCTCGATCTGGGCTACGATGGTCTGGGCTTTTTCCTCGTTCTTGTTTGCCATTGCCAGTCTGAAGTCGTGAAGCAGGTTCTTCACTGCGGCGGCGTAATCTTTGCGAAGCAAGTCTGGTTTTGATGGCACGATAGCGGCGATCAAAACCCCAGCCAATGTGGCGTGAATTCCAGACTCCAAGAAAAACTGCCACATCACGACACACATGACGAGATAGAAGCCTATAGACCTGATCCCGAACCTCACACACAGCGCGATCGCCACGAAAAATCCGACGCCGAGTCCGAGATTTGTCCAGTTGATCGCCTCGGTGTAGAAGGCGGCGATAACGCCGATCGCGCCCAAGTCGTCGACGATCGCCAGCCCTAGGAGGAACACTCTGAGTTCCGTCGGTACTCTCCTGCCAAGCAAGGCGAGGATACCGACTGCGAAGGCGATGTCGGTCGCCATCGGGATCCCCCAACCCACGAGGTAGTCTCCCGAATAGTTGAATAGGACGTAAATTACCGCTGGCGCCGACATTCCCCCGACCGCCGCGACAACTGGCAGGATCGCCTTTCTGAAGGTAGAAAGTTCTCCGTGTACAAGTTCTCGCTTGATTTCAAGACTGACGACGAAAAAGAAGACGGCCATGAGACCTTCGTTTACCAGATGGCGAAGATCTTCCGAGATGGCGAAGATATGGATATCGAATGAGATCTCAATGTGCCAGAAGTCGACATACGACGCTGACCATGGCGAGTTTATCCAGACGAGTGCGGCAGCCGCCGCAACCAGCAAGAAGAGT
>CAYRHG010000037.1:0-5353 GCA_964424025.1 uncultured Dehalococcoidales bacterium
GCGGGACCGGCAAATCGACATACAAACGCGGTTTGGGTGCTCATTTCAGCCAACGCGACCTCAGGCAACTCTTCGTGAAGGCGATCGAGACGCCAGACATCTCCAACGAACACGGGGTTCCGTGGCTGATCGTCTACGGCATCAGCGCCAACTCCAGAGCGTTTTGGTCGCTGGAAACGGCTAGGAATGTTCTTGGTTACGAACCCGAAGATGACTCAGAAATCAAGTTCGCGGCTGACATTGCCGAGCATCTGATAATCACAGATCCTGCCGGTCCAGGCAAGGTCGGCGAATAGAAGTGACTGGCAGGAAGGGTGCGATCGTGAATGTTGCAGAGCCATCGGGTTGAGGAGGCTAGAAACCCTCGGCGAATACGCAACCGTTTTATTCCGATCTCTCCCCTCCCTGCCAGTCCAAGTGTGGCCCACGATATTGCCGAACGTGGACGCACAACATGAATCGACTACGCGACGCTCAGAGCAATGTGGCGACCGCGGTCTGATTTACCGGTTGATCGACCAACCAATCTGGCGCTCCAAGCAAGTCGTCGATCTGCTCTGAAACCGGGTCGTCTCCATGAGTTTTCTTGGACTGATCTACGATTTCCGCATGCAACTCAGTTTTCATTTGAGATTTCGGGTTTCTACCGGCAATGACGCTGACGCGCACTCGGCTTGAGTTAGATGATTCGCTGTTTGGGACGAAGGATGTCGACAGTACGGCTTCATCTCCCAACCCGTTCTGGACGATCGATATCGCGGCGTTCAAAGATTTGATCGACAAATCGCGAGGGCCCGCGATGACCACGCTCACATATTCCGCGTCTCTTAGTTGAATGCCGGATGTTATCGGCCGTTTGATTGCGGCTCGTGCCACCTTGCGGCAATCGTTAGCGTCGGTCGCCGATGCATATGAAACAAAGACTTCGCCACCGCACTTGATCGCATCAAGCATTTCGGGTGAAGTGTTCAATGCACCGGAGGTCGCTGCACTTGAAGCCGAAAGGACGTTCATCACGACGCGGGCTGTGGCAGCTGTCAGCTCAGAAGCTAAGTCTCCTGCGATCGACTCGGTTGACAACGCTCCGTCCGCATCGATGACCGCCAGCGAACACCCAGTTTCGCGTACGCGTTTCAACGCCTTGGCAGCGGCATCAGATCGGGTGCGACCTTCCAACTCGAACGGCAGCGTCACTATCGCCAAAACTGAAGCGCCGGTCGACATCGCCGTGCGAAGCACGCCAGGCATGAGTTCCAACGTTGTCGCGCCGCCGAGCCCACCCATAACGAAAATCAGGGGCGTTTTCCCAATCACGGTCTTCAAACGGAAGAGATCGTTCGGATCAATGAGGTTTTCACAGCCGAACTCATCTTCATCGTTGACGTAAATCGGGCGACCAATAGAAATGCGGCGACCGACGTTTACGGTTCGCAGAGCGTCCAAATCGCGATCGACCATGATCACGTCGTCCGGGTTGCCGAGGATTTTCGAAAGCTCAGTAGCCGAGATCGATCCAGCACCTCCGACGCCGACAATTACGAAGTCTTTGGCCTTGCCTGAGTTGTGTACGTTTCTTATGATCGTCATTTCGTGCTCCGGTTTACTGAGTTCGTGGCCGCGCTTGATAGCACCTTTGTTCAAATATAAGCATAGCACAACGGTTCTAGTAAAATTCAAGCGCATCGAATGTGATTTATGACATTTGTCCAAATCGGTATGCCATGAAACGCGCAGATTCACAACAAATCCATGACGAATTCGCCGACTCGGATCACGGCGAACCATCTGACGTCTTGAAATCATCAAGCGAGACCGATGTCACCTATCGTCTGAAATGGGCCGCATGGAAATGGCTCTACATGGAAGCGGGATGCCGCTCCATTGGTATGGAGGTGAAGCTGGAAGGGCCGTTCGGGCGCATCGTCGATCTGGTCGGCGTGGGCAAAGGCAATGTTGTCTATATCGTTGAGGTCAAATCGTCGCGCGGCGACCTTCGTCGTGATGACAACACAAAAACTGACCGGCGACGCGCATTGGCCCAACTCCAAGCGTTGGAAGACGCGGCATCTTTGACCGCCACTGTGCTCGACGAAGCCCGCAAACACGCGGTCGAAACCACCGACGACAACGTCGATTGGCGTGACAACGCTGCTTACGTGGCCGCACGACGCGATCACGACGAAATTGCGGATCGCATCGCGTCCAAAGAACGCACGCTAGAGAGGTTTTCGACGAAGTTCCACGACCCATCATTCCTGGCCTGCGGGGATTTCCACTACCTCGCCGCACCGGAAGGCCTGATCACGCGAGCCGAACTCCCTCCGTTTTGGGGATTGATCGACGAGAATTCGCGGATCGTCGTGCCCGCGGTTCAGAAACAGGTCCGACGAAACACGGTCCACGTTTTACGTGCCATCTCGAAAGCGAACACTCGCGACCTGATGAAAGCTTGCGGCATCTCTGTGAATCGCGGCTCAGCCCGCGAATCGTAGTTTGCCAGCGAGGGCAGTTGACAAAATCTCTGCCTCGTTAAGACAGCATTTCGCCGAGCCGGTCAATCGCCAACCTTAGGTTGTCTTGTGAATTGGCAAATGAAATCCGGATGTAGTCGTTCCCGTACTCACCGAACGCGGTACCCGAGAGCAATGCCACGCCTGCCTCGTCCATCGCGCGGTCCGCAAACGTACGGCTGTCCATTCCGGTGCCGCTGATATTCGGGAACGCGTAGAAAGCGCCGCCTGGGGTTCTGCAGCTCACGCCTGGCAAATTGTTCAATCCGTCGACTACCAAATCTCTGCGAAGCCGGAACTCGTCCATCATCGCCGAGACCGAATCTTGAGGTCCTTCAAGGGCGGCAATGCCGGCCATTTGGACCGCGACCGATGTGCACGAAACGCTGTTGGTCATCAGTTTCGTGACTGCGTCCATCATGAACTCCGGGAATACGCCATAACCGAGCCGCCAGCCAGTCATGGCGTAACTCTTGGAAAAACCGTCGAGAATGATGGTTCGTTCGACCATGTCGTCGAACTTCGTGATCGACGTGTGAGACCCTTCGTAGTACATGTCCTTGTAGATTTCATCGGATAGCACCACGAGGTCGTGCTCGACTGCGATTTCTGCGATGCGCTCAAGGTCCTCGTCAGAAATGACGCTCCCGCAAGGGTTGTTGGGCGAATTCACGATGACAAGTTTGGTATTGTCGGTCACCAGGGACTCGAGGCGATCAACGTCCAACGAAAAATCGAACCGCTCTTCCAGCGGGATTGGCACCGCGGTACCGCCTGCGTAGTTGATCATCGACTCGTAGATCGGGAAGCCGGGGTTCGGGTAGATGACCTCATCGCCTTCCTCGATCAAAGCGAGAATCGAGAAGAACATCACCGGCTTTCCTCCCGGTGTAACGATGATCCGTTCCGGTTCGATGTCGTAACCCTGCCGCTCGGTCTGATGCGCCGCGATCGCTTCGCGTGCTGGCATCTCGCCCGGCGATGGTCCGTAGTGCGTGTAGCCGTTATCGAGGGCGTCTTTTGCCGCGTCCTTGATGTGCTCGGGAGTGTCGAAATCCGGTTCGCCGATCTCGAGATGAACAATGTGCCTGCCTTGGGCTTCAAGTTCCCTTGCGCGCGCAAGCGTTAAGAAAGCAGTCTCGGTGCCGAGCCGGTCTTGTCGTGATGCTAGTGACTTGGGCAATCTGTCACAACCCGTGATTTACTAGAGATTCGATGTCGTTGAGTTTGCGTCTCGCCTTGGAATTGGTTTGCGTGACGCAACCCTAAAGGATAATCCAATCGTCGTGACGCAAATTGATGACCAAATGGACTACGTTCGATGGGCTGGGCGTTACGACATCTTCTACGAAGCGGCACCGGAAGGCGAGTTGGATTTCTACTTAAACGCCATCCAGCGAAACGGAGGGTCGGTGCTGGAGTTGGGCGTCGGCACGGGGCGGATCGCCATTCCCGCAACCGCGATGGGTCATGACATTACCGGAGTCGATCTAAACGAGCCGATGTTGGACTTGGCGAGAGAAAAATCCTCCCGCGCACCGCTACCCGGCAAACTGAAGTTGATTCGTGCCGACATGACCGCACTGGATCTCGAAAAAAGGGACTACGACTTGATCATCATCCCAGCGCACACGCTCGCGTTGGTAACTGACGAGGGACGTCAACTGGAAACTCTGAAAAGGTGCGCGATGCACATGGCCGACGATGCCAAATTGATCTTCAACCTCTTCAATCCCTCAGACGACCTCATCGACGACGAACCCGGCGAAGCATTCCTATTGGGCGTGATCCAAGATGAAGACCGAGGATTGCGGCACGTTTTAACCGGCACCAACCAATTCGATACCGCAAACCAGACCAACCATTGCATGCAAACGATTGAAACGATTGACGCGAATGGGACGGTGATCGATCGGGAACAACTACTCGTCGTGTTTCGGTATCTGCATCACCACCAAGTCATGCAGATGTTGGATGAAGCAGGGCTGCGCGCGACTTCGGTGTACGGAGACTTCGACGGATTAGCGTTGGCGCCCGACAGCGAAGAAATGATCTACGAATGCCAACTGGCTTGAGTGGATCGGGCTAAACGTCCGACGATCCGACAAGCTGTTTGGAAGGGGGTTAGGGAGCCGGCGGCGGCGCGGGAGGTGGTGGAGCCGCTTCTACACCCGGCGCCTGTTCTTCGATGAAATCCAACCAACCCTCAGCACGTTCGATGATCTCGGGTAGTTTGGGATCCTGCGACAGCGAAATCGCTTCGTCAAGATCGTGTTTAGCCTCAGCGTACCTGCCGGCGCGCAACAACAGAATCGCTCGATCCAAATAGTAGGATGCCTGAGCTGGCTGCAACTCGATCGCGTGACTGAAATCCGAATATGCCGCCGAGCCATCCAGCAGAACGTCGCGATGATATCGTCCCCGCCACCAGTAAACGCCACCCTCGTCGGGCGCCAAACCGATCGCCGTGCTGAAGTTATCCGACGCGGCATCGTAGTCGTTTTCCGAGGCGCGAACGCGTCCCAACACCAGATATGCGTTGACCTGTTCGTCATCCAATTCCAACGCGCGCAGCGCGTCGCGTTTCGCGCCCGCAAGATCACCCATCGAGACCCGAACCATCGCCCTTTGTCCGTAAATCGAACCGACGTTTGGACGTAAAGACACTGCGCGGTCGTAGTCAACCATCGCGTTCTCAAGTTCCCCCTGCATCATACGAGCCTGACCGCGACCCGCCCATGCTCGGGCAAATTCAGGTTCGATCTCAACAATGGTCGAGAATCTTCGCTCAGCGTCTTTAAACTCCCCACGGTCGAGAGTCCGATGCGCGGACGCGTACATAC
>CAYRHG010000038.1:0-15174 GCA_964424025.1 uncultured Dehalococcoidales bacterium
CTACTGCGGCCATCGGATTGCCGATATTGGGTTTGGTTCTTTATCTCGGATTTTGGACTGTCGGCGTTGCCGCTATCGCAATCGCGGCGCTGGTGGGCGTCGAGACGCGGGATATGGCTGAACGAGCCGCCGCCGATCTCAGATCGCGCGTGTTCTTTTCGATCATCGGCGGTATGATACCGGCAACCGCGTTATTCGTCGCCGCGACTGGTGATTCCGCCGATGTGGCTCGGGCAGGAACCGTTTTCGGGATATTGGCCCTAGTGTTTTTGATCGAGATGGTGATTACCAGTAGATTTCGCCAGATCGAATTTGTCCGCCGAAACATCATCCTTTCCTACGGGGCGTTCGTCGCGCTGGCATTAGGCATACTGCCATTCGTCGTCTCGCTTTCAAACGGTCGGGAAATATTGGTTTTCTGCATCTTGGTTGTATTCGCTTCAGATTCGGGCGCGTATTTCGTCGGCAAACGGTTCGGCAGCCGAAAACTGGCACCCAGCGTGAGTCCGGGAAAGACGTGGGAAGGTCTGATCGGCGGAGTGATTTCAGCCGCAATTGTCGCTTGGCTGTTGGGCGAATTGCTGTCGTTGGATTACTCTACCGCTAAAATTTTGGTGATTGGCATGATGATCGCGGTCGTCGGGTCAGCAGGCGATCTAGGGGAATCCTGGATCAAACGTCTCGCAGGAGTTAAAGATTCCGGTGTAATCGTGCCTGGTCACGGCGGGATCATGGACCGTCTGGACGCGTTGGCACCAAATTTCATGCTCATATACTTCGTCGATCGATGGCTATGGTGAAAAAGCGAATCGCAATACTGGGATCCACCGGATCCGTCGGTTCGCAGACACTCGATGTAATCCGTCAATTCCCGGACGACTTCGAGGTCATCGGCCTTTCGGCAGGTTCGAATGTAACGAAATTAGGCGAACAAATCCTCGAATTTGGTCCCCGTTATTTCAGCTGCGTCGATGAATCGGTCGAAACGCTATGCGGTGCTGACAGGATCGCGATGACCGATTTGGCGACTCACGAGGACGTCGATTTCGTGATGCACGCGACCGCCGGAATGGAAGGATTGCCTTGCGCGGTTGCCAGTTTGAGCGCAGGCAAAACGGTCGGTCTTTCAAACAAAGAATCTATTGTGATGGCCGGATTCCAACTCAAGGAGATTGCCGAAAGGAACGGCGGCACTATTCTTCCGATCGATTCCGAACCGAATGCGTTATGGCAATGCGTCATCGGTGAGGAATCAAAACCGCGTCGGTACATCATCACTGCATCGGGCGGCGCGTTCCGAGACAAAACGCCGGCCGAGTTATCAAACGTCACTCCTGAAGAGGCGTTAAAGCATCCGACTTGGTCGATGGGTCCAAAGATCACGATAGATTCTGCCACTCTGATGAACAAGGCGTTTGAGGTGATCGAGACGGCATGCCTCTTCGACGCGACTTTCGAAGACATCGACGTCGTGATACATCGCCAGAGCATCGTCCACTCGTTAGTAGAGATGGATGACGGTTCGATTAAGGCGCAACTAAGTT
Source organism: uncultured Dehalococcoidales bacterium (assembly GCA_964424025.1). Taxonomy (GTDB): domain Bacteria; phylum Chloroflexota; class Dehalococcoidia; order Lucifugimonadales; family Lucifugimonadaceae; genus Bin127. Next base: position 1,545 of record CAYRHG010000038.1, read on the forward strand.
TGCCAGATATGAGGCATCCCATACAGTTCGCTCTGTTCTATCCGGAACGTAGGTCGAACGCGTCGCTGCCAACCTTCAACTTGATCGATGCGGGGGAACTCACGTTTGAGGCGATGACCCCCGCCAAGTACCCGTGTTTCGATTTGGCACTCGATTACGCCCGGCGTGGCGGGACATACAACGCTGCTCTAACCGGCGCGGATGAGGCCGCAGTCCACCTCTTCATGCAACGGAAGATTCGATTCACCGACATCGCGGATGCGATCGAGGAGACGTTGAAAAACCACGACACAAAACTAGATTTCACTGTTGAAGACGCGATGAAAGCCGCCGACTGGGCCTATCGCACTACTTATTCGAGACATGATCGCGACTGAGATACTGTTCGGGTTCGAAGGTCGAGAAAGTCGATGAGCACAACCATCATCTATGGGTTGCTCGTGGCGGTTCTGATACTGGGGCCGCTGATCGTCTTACACGAGTTCGGTCACTACTTCCTGGCCAAATGGCATCGCGTAAAAGTCCTTGAGTTCGGATTCGGATTCCCGCCGCGAATGTTCGGCATCTGGAGCGGTGCGACCGCCGTATCGATGTCGGCCGACACGAAGTGGGAAGGTGAATTTGAAGGAACGGCAGTCGAAAGCGGCGACATGGTGACTATCGTCGGTTACGAGACGGACGACGGGACGGTTGAAGCCTTGACCGTCAGCCCTTTCGAGCGTCAAGACATTGGGTTGGCACAGACTTCTCCTACGGTATTCGTAGGCAAGGTAAAGGAAACGACGATCTACGGCATGACGATCGCTGACATGGTGTGGTCGATCAACTGGTTGCCGTTCGGCGGGTTCGTGAAGCTTAAAGGCGAAGAGGACCCATCAGCGAAAGATAGCTTGGCAGGAAAATCTGCATTGGCGCGCGTCAGTGTCATCGTCGCCGGTGTTGCGGTCAACGCTGTGCTTCCATTCGTGATCTTCACTTTCGTCGTGTTGATTCCGGTCGAATACCTCGCGGGCGATGTCGTCGTTGCCAACGTGTTGCCCAATTCCCCGGCGTATGAGGCCGGTGTCCGACCATTGCAGAAAATCGTCGCAGTAGACGGCCAGACCATCACAAACTTCAACGATCTCCAAACCGCGGTGGTCCGTAAACTCGGCCAAGAATCGCGATGGGAAGTTCAGCGAGGCATTCCAGACCCATTCGCAAGACCCACAGACCCCGAGGTTCACTATCTTGAAGGAGACACAAAGACGGTTACAGTCGTAGCCCGTTGGGATCCACCGCGTCACAACGTGGTTTTGGAGGTCGACGACCCTGACACCGAAATCAGACTAGGAGTGGCCAGAGTTTACAACCAGCGTGTCGGCATCAACGACGAGTTGCGGGTCGTTGCAGACGGATCGGTACGGGACGACCTCTATGAAATCTCAGTCTCGAATGCAAGGCAACACTTGCCCGGAGCGCAAATCGGAGACATTGTGCCGATAACTGATTCCGAAGACGGCTCCGGTATTCATTACTTGGACGCCCGATCCTATAACTCAGACCTGGGTTCCGTGACCTACCTGCAAGAAGGTGCTGCAGGTGTCCAATTGCGAATGTTGAATGTGCATGTCGCGTCGCGAGGCGTTCCGATCACGCGCGCCATTCCGGAAGGCATAAGAGAGACGATTGAGGTGATGACGTTGGCGCGGAACACCATCGTGGGAGCGATATCGGGGTCGAAAAACCCACAGTTCGAAGGTCCGGTCGCAGTCGGCCCGGTGGGCCTTAGCCAGCTTTCAGGCGAAGTCGCGACCGCCGACATACCGGTGACCTCGCGCGTGACGATCATCTTGACGCTTGCAGCGACGCTGAGCATGTCCCTGGCGGTGATTAACCTGCTTCCAATCCCAGGTTTGGACGGCGGCCGACTGGCATTCGTTCTGTTGGAGGTCGTGCGAGGCGGCAAGAGAGTTTCACCTGAAAAAGAAAACCTCGTGCATCTCGCTGGCTTCGTTCTTTTGATTGCTCTGATAGTAGTGATCTCTTTCTCGGACATCGCACGCTTGATAGGCGGTGAACGTTTCCTTTAACGGATAATTGAAAGGGACATGGCCACGGCAACAGACATTCACGAAACTCCGCGATCGAAAACGCTGCAGGTTATGGTGGGCGACGTCCCTGTGGGAGGCGGCAATCCGGTCGTCGTGCAGTCGATGACCGACACGGACACCGCAGATATCGTCTCGACGGTAAATCAGGTCAAATTACTCGCCGATGCCGGTAGCGAGATCGTACGGGTCACCGTCAACAACGACGCAGCCGCCGAAGCAGTACCAGAAATCGCCAAACGCCTCGCTGATCTAGGCTGCAACGTGCCTATAGTAGGCGATTTCCACTTCATCGGACATCGACTCCTACGTGATCACCCAGAATGCACCGAGACACTGGCGAAGTTCCGAATCAACCCCGGCAATGTCGGGCGAGGAAAACGCCACGACGAAAACTTCACGACCTTTATCGAGATCGCGCGCGACTTGGGAAAACCGGTGCGGATTGGTGTGAACGCAGGCAGTTTGGACCAAGAGTTGCTAGTGCAGAAGATGGACGACAATGCGCGTCGGGCGAACCCTTTGAGCGGCGACGATGTTGAGCGCGAGGCATTGGTGGAGAGTGCGATCGCGAGCGCGTCCGCAGCGGTCGACATAGGTTTGCCAGAAGACTCGATGATCATTTCGTGTAAGGTATCCCGCCTCGGCCAAATGGTCTCTGCGTATCAGACGCTTTCCCGGTTGACCAACATCCCCCTGCACCTCGGTCTGACGGAAGCGGGCATGGGTCAAAAAGGAGTTGTGGCTACGACCGCTGCGTTGTCAGTGCTGCTTCACGAAGGCATCGGTGACACTATACGGGCAAGCTTGACGCCGGAAGTTGGCGGTGACCGCGCCAAAGAAGTCAAACTGTGCCAGGACATTCTGCAGTCACTCGGAATCCGCACATTCCGTCCTTCCGTAACCGCTTGTCCGGGATGCGGCAGGACGACGTCAACTCTGTTCCGCGAACTTGCCAGCGACATTCAAACCAAGATCGACATCAATCTGCCGAGTTGGAAAAGACAATACCCGGGTTCCGAAACTCTCAAGGTGGCCGTGATGGGATGTGTGGTGAATGGGCCGGGCGAGTCGCGCGCAGCAGACATCGGAATATCACTGCCTGGCGCCGGTGAGAGCCCGCGCGCCCCCGTGTTCGTTGACGGCAAGCGCGATCGTATGCTTTCGGGTCCCACAATCGCCGAAGACTTCATCGGGATGGTCGACGACTATGTCGAGAACCGATGGGGCGGCAACGACGGCGAATCGAATTAGCTTTCGCCTGACGAAACGGGAATCGAGAAAAGATGAGAGCATCGCAGTTCTACATCAAAACGACGCGTGAAGCCCCGGTGGAGGCCGAAACGATCAGCCACCAGTACTTGACGCGTGCGAGCTTTATCCAACAGGTAGCGGCAGGCATCTTCAGCATCATGCCGTTGGGTTGGAGAAGTTTGGACAAGATACGGAACATCATCCGCGAGGAGATGAACAATGCTGGCGCGCTAGAAGTGACTATGCCCGTCGTGCAGCCACGTTCGATTTGGGAAGAAAGTGGTCGCGCGGACAAATACGTACCGCCGCTCGCTCAATTCTTGGATCGACGGGAACGAGAGATGGTTCTCGCGCCGACGCACGAAGAGACGGTTTCATTAATGGGTCGTTACGGCATCGAAAGCTATCGGGACATGCCGCTAAGGCTCTATCAGATTCAGACCAAGTTTCGCGATGAAACTCGCTCACGCGGAGGATTGCTACGTGTTCGCGAGTTCGAAATGAAGGACGCATACTCCTTCGATGCCGATGCCGAGGGAATGGACGCCAGTTACGAAGCGATGGCGCAGGCGTACCGGAACATCTTTTCTCGCTGCGGATTAAATGCAGTGATGGTCGAAGCGGATTCGGGATCTATTGGTGGCAAAGACTCGGCCGAGTTCGTGCTACTTGCAGAAAGCGGCGAAGACACGATTTTGATTTGTGATTCGGAAGGTTGTGAATACGGCGCGAATCTCGAAAAGGCGGAGTTCAAGAAATCTGCGAATTCCAAGGAAACTCCAGCTGAGGTTGAAAAGTTCGCCACGCCAGGGCTCAAAACCATCGAAGCCTTGGCCAATGCTGAACGGGTGTCGACCGCAAAAACGGCCAAAGCAGTGTTCTACACGATCAACGGCCAAGTCTACGTCGTGGTGATTCGCGGCGATTACGAAGTCAATGAAACCAAACTTCGCAACTTGATGGGCGGCCACGAACCTCGGCTGGCTACACCGGAAGAGGTTCAGGCTGCTGGCTTTCCAGCGGGTTCAGCATCCGCCTTTGGCATCGATAGCGTGTCGGTGATCGCCGATGATTCCGCGGCGGAAAATGCGAACCTGCTCGCCGGAGCCAACGAAGAGGGTTACCATCTCCGCAATGTGAACTTCGGTCGAGATTGGTCGGCGGATCATATCGGCGACATCGCCGCAGCGCTCGAAGGTCACAGATGCTCGAGATGCGATGACGGACACTTGAAGGAGTATCGAGGCATTGAGGTCGGCCACATTTTCAAGTTGGTGACGATCTACAGCGACGCGATGGATGTCAAATTCAACGATGTCGACGGTAGCCTGCAATCCTCTTACATGGGTTGTTACGGCATCGGCACGGGTCGACTATTAGCTGCCGCTGTGGAAGCAAACTACGATGATCGGGGGATTATTTTCCCAAGATCAATTGCACCGTTCGAAGTCGTAGTTATCGGCGTCAACATGCACAACAACGATGATGTATCGTCGCAAGCGGAAAAACTTTACGGTCAGCTCAAGGAGATGGGTATCGACACTTTGTTGGATGATCGTGAAGAAGGTCCGGGCGCCAAATTCGCCGACGCCGATCTGATTGGGATGCCGGTCCGCGCCGTGGTCAGCCCCAGAAGCGTCAAAAACGGTGGCATCGAAATCAAACACCGTCGACAACCTCCGTCTGAATCAGCAATTTACTCATCGTCGGACGCGGTCGCGGCGATTTGCGAAATGCTTTCCACCTAGCTCTTCAGCAGAAACATTGGTGCGACGTTTGCGTCGGGAATGCGCCGAATCTCGCTGCGTGATTCGGTTAGACGTGTTACAGTTGAATCATTAAGAACGCGCGTTGCGAGAGCGATGTGTTGAGGAAGTGGGCGTCAGCCCACTTTTTATTTTGAGGAGATTCTCCTCCTTGGCACGGCGCTTCGCGATCAATGGAGGACCGACAAGATGAAAAGCGACATGCTGCTCGCGGTCATGCAGCTGTCTGCGGAACGCAGTCTTCCGCAAGAGTCGGTCGTCTCCGCATTTGAAGACGCCATCGCAGCGGCGTACCGCCGGGATCCCGCCGCCGAAGACCAAGACGTAACGGTCCAGCTTGATCCCGAAAGCGGTGAAGTGATCATCAACACGGTGGTTCACGTCGTCGACGAGATCGATGAGATTGACCCGCGGGGACAGGTAAGCGTGGACCAAGCTCGTTCCTTGAGTGCCGACGCTCAAGTAGGCGACGACATCATCACCGGAGTTTTGGATTTCACACCTCAGAGGATCGCCGCACGGACCGTTACTCAAGTACTGATGCAGAGGTTGAGAAGCGCGGAACGGCGATTGGTCTATGAGCAATACGCCGACAAAGAAGGTGAGATCATATCGGCGCCAGTACGCCGTGTCGCTTCCCCAAGGGGAGACGACCTAATCTCGACCAAACCGACGGTGTTTGTCGACTTGGGCAAAGCCGACGCCACGATGCCGGGTGATGAACAAAGCCCCAACGAACGCTATCGCACCGGTATGGAGCTAAAGCTCTACGTCACCAGAGTTAGCGATCACACCGCTGATGGTGAAGGAGCTCCTGAAATCATCGTTTCTCGGCGACATCCGATGTTGCTCAGGCGGTTGATGGAACTCGAGGTGCCCGAGGTCAAATCGGGGTTGGTCGAGATCAAGTCGATCGCACGACAAGCCGGTGCCAGAAGCAAAGTCGCTGTCTACTCGAACAAACACGACGTTGACCCGATTGGCGCGTGTGTTGGGCTAAGAGGCATCCGTATCCAAAATATCGTCACTGAGTTGATGGGCGAGAAGATTGACATTTTGGAATGGAGCGACGATCCTTCGGTGTTCATCGCTAACTCGCTAGGCCCTGCACAGGTCGAAGAGGTCATCATAGTTGACGATCAGACTGCGGAAGTCATTGTCCCGGAGAACCAACTTTCACTTGCCATCGGTAAGGAGGGTCAAAACGTTTCGCTTGCGACGCGATTGACGAACTTCCGCATCGATATCAAGGGTTCCGCGGCGTACGCCGAAGAGTTGATTGAACGTCAACGCGAACGGGAAGCAGAAGCGGTCCGCAAAGCTGCTGAAGAGGAAGAAGCTCGATTGGCGGCTGAGGCCGTTCTTGCCGACCAAGTTGCAGCCGCGAAAGCCGCCGCAGAGGAAGAAGAACGCCTAAGATTGCTTGAGATCGAAGAAGAGGAATCCGACGCCGCTGCTGCGCTGGCGGAAACTCCGGAGGTCGTGCCGGACGCAGAAGTGGTTCGAGAACCCGTCATCGAAATCCCGATCGAATCCGAGACCCCAGTTGAAGAACAGGTTGAAGTTCAACCAGTCGCAGAGCAAGACGTCGAGATGGTAGCCGAAACGGCTGACGATGTTCTTGTTGCGGAAGATGGTGAGTTGGAAGTCGTCGAATCAACGGTTCCGTCGCTGTTTGTACCTCATGTGCAACGACCCGAACCCGAACCGATCATCGGGGAAGAACCCGAAGAGGACCTTGATCTTGAGTTGCTCGAACTTGAAGAGAAACTCAAGGAGCTCGAACTTGAAGAGCAGGAGCGGCTCGAAGCCGAACGGGAAGCTGCGGAGTTGGAATCGCTGGAACAAGACATCGATTCCGACGAACTCTGGGCTCTGCCGGATGATTTCCAGGTCGCGCCCGAGGTCCCAGAATCGGGCTTGCGTTTCGCAGAAGACATTTCGGGATATCGCGACGAAGAGGGTCGACGCGGTTCTGGTCGTGGTGGACGTCGAAGCGGCGGCGGCGCGCGCCGCACTAGGCGTTAAGATTCCGTAATCAACCCGTCAGTTCGGAGGGATTTGAGATGCCGCGTGAACGGCATGTACCGATTCGCACGTGCCTGATTTGTGGGGAGCGGCGGCCGAAGGACAAGATGTTACGTATAGTCCGAACACCAGACGGTTCAGTACGCCTCGACGATGGCGAAAGAGCCAACGGTAGAGGCTGTTACGTATGCGTGGATACGACGAAATTCGATGCCAAGAAGATTAGCGGTAAGATTAAGAGAGCCCTCAATCTCAAAAGGGACGTTCCGCCAGAGTTAATGGCAAGTCTCGAGAAGCGAACTAAGTCATCTTAATCGATTGGCGGACTAGGATACCCAAACACACATGGCACGATCTCAAAGGACAAGACAACGACGTGGAGGCCGAAACCGGCACCGGAATGGTGCTTCCGATCGGCCGACGCCGCGACGCGAACCAGCAAAGTTCGCCGGTCCCGTCGATCTACCGGCGGAGATCAGCGTCGCGGAATTGTCGGAGGTTATTCGAAGGTCTCCAATCGAGATCATCAAAGAACTTATGCGACTAAACATGATGGTCGCAATGAACGACAGCGTCGATTTTGAGGTCGCTGCCACGGTGGCCGTACGTCTTGGTGTCAGGGTTCGTAAACCTGCCGACACGGAAGAATCTGAAGCATCTGATCGGGTTGGCGTTGACGATGAGGAGAGCGCAGCCGAACCTCGCCCTGCGGTGGTCGCGGTCATGGGCCACGTCGACCACGGCAAAACTACGTTGCTCGATGCAATCCGAGGAACCAACGTAGTCGACGCCGAAGCCGGCGGCATAACGCAGAGCATCGGTGCATACCAAATTGACCACGATGGCCAACCCATTACCTTTATCGACACGCCAGGCCACGAAGCGTTCACCGCAATGCGTGCTCGAGGAGCGCAAGCAACGGACATCGCGGTGATAGTCGTGGCAGCGGATGACGGCGTGATGCCGCAAACCGTGGAAGCGATCAACCACGCGAAGGCTGCACAAGTGCCGATCGTCGTTGCGATAAACAAAATGGACGTTGCCGCTGCCGATCCAACGCGCGTCACGACGGAGCTTCTCGAACACGACGTGATCGTCGAAGATCTCGGTGGCGACGTATTGTCGGTCCCGGTTTCGGCTTTGCAAGGAGACGGCGTTTCCGATCTGATCGATTCACTGGTGCTGCTGTCGGAGGTTTCGGAGTTCACAGCCGATCCTCAGCGACCCGCGATCGGGGTCGTCGTTGAAGCAACTCTTGACAAACAGCGTGGGCCGGTCGCAACCGTCATCGTGCGATCAGGTAGCGTCAAGATCGGAGACACCATCGTCGCCGGCGACAAACTCGGACGCGTGAGAAGGATGGTAGACGGCTTCGGCAAAGAAACCGAGGTAGCCGGTCCTTCGGTACCAGTCGAGATTCTCGGTTTGAACGGTGTCCCAGAATCGGGTCAGCAATTCGAGGTAGTTGCCGACGAAAAGATCGCCCGCCAGACCATCGATGCCCGCATGCGGCAAGAACAACGACGAAACGATGGTTCACGACCATCGACCATGGCGGAAGTACTGCGCCATCGCCAAAGTTACGACGCTGCTGAATTGAATTTGGTAGCCAAGACCGGTTCACAGGGGACGATAGATGCGATCAGAAGGGCGGTGGACGGGCTATCGTCGCCGGATGTGCAGGTAAAAATACTGCACGCCGCGACCGGGCCGATATCCGAATCGGATGTAATGCTGGCTTCGGGGTCTGACGCGATGATCGTAGGTTTCGAAACCACGGTCGAACCAGCGGCCCTCCGAGTGGCGAGTGCTGAGGGCGTGCCCATCAAAACGTACGACATCATCTACACAATGATCGACGACGTTCAGCTCGCGGCTCGCCAATTGACCGAACCGGAGCAGGAAGAAGTCACGATTGGGCGCGCGACGGTATTGCAGATCTTCCCACATGGGAGACGCGAACGAATCGCGGGAGTTCGTGTCAATGCTGGAGTGATGCGGCGCAATGCTCGAATGATCGTTTCACGTCGCGGCGAAGAGTTGTTCGAAGGTGCTGTCTCTTCAATGCGGCATTTCGACGAGAACGTCAGAGAAATCGCTACCAACTACGAAGGTGGTATCGTGCTCGATGGGTTCCACGACTACGAAGAGGGCGATACGATCACATGCTACGAACTGCGTAGCGTGAGCAGCAATTAAGTCGAACCGCTTCATAGCGCAGAGCCAACGATGAGTAGGAGAATCGAGCGCGTCGACAAGAATCTGCAACGGTTACTCGGTCAGATCATCGACGAAGAGCTCCAACCGCCGGGGTTGGTTTCCGTGATGGCAGTGTCATGCGATTCGGACTTGACGATGGCCCTGGTTGCCGTAAGCGTGTACGTACCGACAGAGGACGCCGGACCGACTCTGGAATATCTCCGCCAACGAATCGGTTTCATTCGTCGCGAGTTAGCTTCGCGATCCTCGATGCGCCGCACGCCGAAACTGCGCTTCGTGCTAGATTCGTCTCTCGAAGATGGTCAGGCGATGATCGACAGGATCTCCGAACTGTCAAGTCGTAACTAGCTACCGTCACGATTCGTAAGTGTCGCGATGAATGAGCCCAGGCGCTCAATTTCCGGGTTTTTGAACGTCGACAAACCGTCGGGATGGACGTCGTCAGATGTTGTCGCGAAAATTCGCGCCGCTTTCGGGTTAAGAAAACGAAGGATCAAAGTCGGACACGGCGGTACGTTGGATCCTATGGCCACCGGCGCACTCCCCATATGCATCGGTGGCGCGACCCGACTCGCGGAGTTCATACTAGGTGGGGACAAGGTTTATCAGATGTCTGCCCGACTCGGTGTGGAGACTGACTCGTACGACTCTGAGGGAACGATAGTCGCGACCCGCGACTTCCGGCAAGTTACCGAAAACGATGTACTGACCACGATCTCAGCCTTCGTAGGGGATATTGATCAAGTTCCCCCGATGTACAGCGCGATAAAGAAAGACGGCCAACCGCTCTACAAACTGGCCCGTCGCGGGAAATCGGTATCTCGAGATCCTCGGCGCGTCAAGGTGTCATCGTTAACCCTGACCGCGTGGGATCCGCCTGATTTCGACCTCCACATCGAGTGCGGCAGCGGCTTCTACGCCCGCAGCCTTGCGCACGACATCGGGGAAGTTTTCGGCTGTGGCGCACACATGACGGCACTGAGACGAATTCGAGCAGGAGAATTTCGGATTGCAGAATCGGTTTCTCTCGACCAACTGATCTCCGCCGCCCCAGACGACGCGTGGCTACGATTTCTCCTAAAACCCGATGTTGTCTTACAGAATTTGATGATCGCGGAACTTGACGATGTGGAATCCGCCGCATTCTTGAATGGACAGACAGTCCGATACGCCAATATGGGCAAGAAACCCTTCGAAGATCTGGTTCGCGTCTATTCGAATGAGGGTGATCTGTTGGGGTTGGCGAGGTGCGATGAAACCGGCAAATTCGTGAAACCTAAAACGGTGTTTGCAAACGCGCAGATAGTTTGAAACATGCCACAGATATAGAATCCAGTCACGGAGGAGTATCCGAGTTTGCGCGCCAAATCGTTCGCCGAAAACCCTGAATTCGCGCGCGACTGAGGCCACCGCCCGACACATTCCAATTGCACGGAGAATCGTTACTTTATCTGTCCGCTGAGCTAATCATCATGCTCTCGGTCATTCTCGTTGCTGCCAAAGTCGGCGGAGAACTCGCCGAACGTTATCTCAAAATACCGGCTCTGATTGGGGAACTCGGCGCCGGCATCATTGTCGGTCCTCACGCTCTCGGCGGTATCCGTTTCTTCGATATTGCAGGTCCGATGTTCCATGAAGTGGGGCCTTTCATCTCAGAAGCCGCCTCGCACGCCGGAGAGGTAGCTGAACCGGCCATTCCGTTCACTCTGTATTTCGTGGGTCAACTGGGTGCCGTCTTGCTTTTGTTCGAAGCCGGTTTAGAGACGAACCGTAAGCAATTCATGCGGTTCATCCGACCAGCAACCGTCGTGGCGTTGGGAGGAGTGATATTTCCGTTTGCACTGGGCGCATTGGTGACGATGTGGTTCGGATACGCCACGTTCAACTCGATCGAAGACGCCATACCAGCACTTTTCGTCGGCGCGATCCTAACCGCGACCTCGGTAGGAATAACGGCGCGTGTATTGAGCGATATCAGCAAATTGGATTCGATCGAAGGCGTAATAATCCTAGCCGCAGCCGTGGTCGATGACGTGTTGGGAATCGTGCTTGTGGCAGTTGTCGTCGGCATCGATGCCGAAGGTTCCGTGTCGGGTGGATCAGTGGGCTTGCTAATTGTCAAGGCTGTCGGCTTCTGGCTTGGATTGACCATCATCGGCAGCATTCTGGCCAGCCGGATATCCAATCTCACCATGTGGTTCAAGTCAGACGGTTCCACTTTGGTGTTGGCCATAACCCTCGGATTCATCGCGGCTAGCGTCGCGGAGGTGTATTTCGGACTCGCGATGATTATCGGCGCTTTTTCCATGGGCCTCGCGCTTTCCGCGACGGTGTTAAAGGAATACACAATCTTCGCCATACGCAATGGCGGCAGCATTTTGGTCCCCGTGTTCTTCTGCATCATCGGGATGCAAGTGGACCTGACCGCGTTGTGGCAATCGGACAACCTCGTCCAGTTGGTGCTTTTTGCCTTGGTCGTGACTTTCGTTGCCACCATCTCCAAGGTATTTGGCGCGGGGCTGCCGGTGATGGCGATTGGCTTTGGCAGGCCCCGCGCATGGCGGATTGGATTGGGAATGCTCCCGCGCGGTGAAGTTGCGCTGATCGTCGCAGAGATCGGTAGGGCTACCGGCATCATCGAACGCGACATATTCACAGTGGCGATTGTGATGACGGTTGTGACGACCGTTATCGCCCCGATCTTTTTGGTCAAGGCGTTCGGCGAAACAAAGAGACGTCGAGCGACCTATGCCGCTCACTGACCGCGAATTGCAAACTGTGCCGGGCAACCCGTATATCATTTACCCGCGCGAAACCGCCCCCGTAGCTCAGTGGATAGAGCACTGGTCTCCGAAGCCAGGTGCGTGAGTTCGATTCTCACCGGGGGCGCCATTCAACTTCCATGTCCGATAAGACTTCAAACTACGCACGAATCTCCGAGGTCCAGAACGGTGCTCAGTTAGTAGAACGGGTCGCGGACCAGATTTTGGATATACGTCGAAACGATCCGCTTTCGCGCATCGTCATGTTGGTTCCTTCGTACTTCTCCGCTTTCTTTTTGAGACGCGCGGTGACCGATGAAATATGCAAGGTTCGGGGTGGCGGATTATTCAACGTCGAGTTCATGCGGATCGAAGAATTTGCAGACCGCCTTTTCGACGCCGTTCATAACAAACCCGACAAACCATCAATGACGCGACTCCTCGCGTCGGAAATGGTCTACAACGCCACGTCGGCACTTGAGACGCCGGGCCCACTTACCGAGCATGCCAACAACGAATCCACGTTGAGCGCAATTCAACGGACGCTTCAATCGCTCGAGCGGTTGGACATCGGCGCTGATCGCGCCCTGTTGCGGCTGACGGACGGCGCTTCCACCGGGTTATACGCCCAATTGATCGAGATCCAACGAAGCTACGCCGCATCCGCGACGGGTTTCCTTACACGGGAGAATAGAGCCGCTATCGTGGCCGAAACCGTAATCAACAGTCCCGCAATCGTCGCGTCAACCTTGGCACCCAACATCGTCATGTTGCAGGCACCTATACCTCCAGACGCATATTCGCGTCTTCGTGAATGCATCGGAGAACTGACGTCGACATTCACTTTGCGGATCACGCCTGACGCGGACACTCAGGAAGGGTTTGTGGCGAACACGTCCAATACGCGGTTTTATTCCACGATGGGACCTGCAGACGAACCGCGTGCATTAGTACGTAACATCATCGCCGACGCACGTTCCGGGGTCAGGTTCGGCGAGATGGTCGTGCTTTACACATCACCCGATTACGCCTCTCGAATCAAGGACGCATTGGAATCCGCCGAGATCCAGAGCTGCGGCCCATCGCCCAGCACGTTGGCCGACACACCAATGGGCAGATTCATTCACTTATTCCTCAACATGATCGCGAACGACATGCGTCGGGACACATTCACGTCTTGGACGTCCTCGGCACCAGTGGTTGATCCCTCGAACGGCGAAAGAGTACCGTCGGTCCCGTGGGAAGTTGCGTCGCGAAACGCGAAGGTGTCAAGATTCAGTGGGGACGATCGATGGAAACGTTCGCTGGATCGATATGCAAGCTCATTGCGCAGACGTGCCACACGTGCGGAAGAGGCAGCCGATGACGAGAACTCGATCGATCCAGATTCGATGCGTGCTTTGGCCGATGCTGCATCGCAACTCGGAAAATTCGTCGAGCGGCTGAACCGAACAATTCAGTTGACTAACCCACGTTCATGGTCTGATTGGATCGACTGGCTCGCAGACAT
>CAYRHG010000039.1:0-9311 GCA_964424025.1 uncultured Dehalococcoidales bacterium
TGGATTAAAGCGGCTTTGGAAGGGATCGATACCGCGGCATTCCAAACCATCGATTCGCTCGTCTATTCGCTGTTGAGAGAAAATCCGTTGGAATGCCGATTGCCGCCGTCGGTTGAGGTTCAAGACGGTTTCGCGGAGATGCAGATGTTCCGCGAACGGTGGCGCCAATGGTCGCTGGATCGATTGGAAGACGGCGAGGAGTTCTCAAAAGCTTTTGCCACGGCTTTGCGCCTAAACATGTCAGGACCGTTTGGAGCGATCAGCCGACTGGCTGAATCGATTAACCAAGCACACGACGAACTTCGCACCGCCGATTTCGCACCTCCGACCAGGCTCGGAATTGAAACGATCACTCACCTCGATGAACTGATCGAAGATGTGATCGACCAGAAGAGGAAATGTGATGATGCCAACGACAGTCTCTATACCAAATTCGTAGAGGTTTCAGAGTGGTACGAGAAGTTCATCGAGGGCTGTGATGTAGAAACCGAAGACGGGGCGGACGATCTGTTGATGACGTGGCCCGGAACCACCTCTAGCGGAGGACGGATCGCGAGTTGGGGAGGCCGCGAAGGCAAGGCTCAAGCCGTTCAATCTTTGCAGGCAGTCATCGACGCAGTCAAATCGGCGCGGGATGCAACACGCCAAGCAGCGACGAACCAGCTGATCGGATACGCATCAGATTTCGTCGGCACGATAGTCGAAGAACGAAGACGGGCCGGAACTGTCACGTACCACGATGGCATGACTTGGCTCATCGAGATGCTTGAGCGAAACGAGAACATCCGCAGAAGGATACAGAGCGTCTATAGGCGCGTACTGGTGGACGAATTTCAAGATACGAACCCCGACCAAGTCCGATTGGTGCAACTGCTAACGATTCCCCCCGGAGAGCAGTTGATCGCGCCCGGTTCCCTCTTCGTCGTCGGAGATCCTAAACAGTCGATTTACAGATTCAGGGGCGCTCAGGTCAATGTCAGCCAATCCGTCAGAGACCAGGTTCTCAATGACAACGCCGGCGGAAAATACCTGACATTGAAGGAAAACCGGCGTTCCACGAAAGCCATCGTCAATTGGGTCAACTGTGTCTTCGGCGCTTGGATGCCTTCTGAGGACGGCCAAGCCGATTGGATACGTTTGGGTATGGCAGCTGAGACCGCGCAGCCCGATTCGTTCGGCAGAGTCTTTCATTTCGGCGATCCTCTAGAGGAACGATCTCTATCAAAGGTACGGGCGTCCGACGCCGAGCATGTGGCGTCGATCGCGAGTGCCGTATCTGACGGCGCGCTCAAGGTTCGAGACCGTCACGATGGATCGATAAGGAATTCACGTCCTGGTGACATTGCAGTTTTAACCAGCGTTCGGACGAACTGGGAGACATACACCGGGGAATTCGATCAACTCAATCTGCCCTATACCGCGGAAATCGGTGGAGCCGAAGTGTTGTCGACGCAGGAGTTCCGTGATCTTCTCAACTGTCTTACCGCCATCGATGATCCTTCTGATCAACCTGCAACGGTCGGCGCCTTGAAGTCGGTTTATTTCGGTTGTTCCGACGTAAACCTTTTTCACTGGGCCAAAGTGGGAGGCAAGTTTTCATGCGCAGCCGAATTTCCTAACGACTCGCAGGGAGAAGCCGTCCGCTCCGCAATGGAAGTCTTGAATCGCTACAACACTCTCCGAGACAGTCTTCAACCACCCGCACTAATTGAACGATTCATCCGGGAACGTCAAGGCCGTGAGTTGATGTTTTTGGAAGATGATGCCACCCCCGGATTGCGTCGTTTGGATCTGGCAGTTGAACTCTCCCGCCGGTTCACTGAAGAAGGAGCGACTTCCCTTCGGGAATGTCTCAGAAGGTTCGCGCAATTTAAGGAATCGAATGATTCGATCCGCGAGCAACCTTCTCTCGAATTCGACGAGGGGAAGATCAGATTCATGACGATGCACGCCTCCAAAGGTCTCGAATTCCCTGTCGTGATCCTCGCCGACCTGTGCGGAACCAGCAGACGTGGCAACCCGCCGCTATTGATCGATTGGGAAAAGGAAACGCATGATGGAGACCGGATCGCGATTCGCCTCGGCGGAAACCAGTCAGATGGATATTTCCAAACCGAAAACTACCCGGAATTCGCCAAACTTAACGCTGCTGCGGATGAGCTGGAGAAAACACGACTGCACTACGTAGCGTGCACTCGCGCTAGGGACTACCTATTTGTAAGCAGGTCCCGAAAGGAAAACGATGCCGGATCAATCGCCGCCAAGATCGATGGAATTCTAGGCACCGACGAAGCGCTGTGGTCGGCAGTACCAGAAGAATGGAAATCTCGCAACTTCAAACCTGCTTCGATCCGAAAACCATCAGAGGTTGGTGGGCCGATCGTCGATGAAGTCGCTTGGAACGAAGAGCATCGACGGTTATTGCATCACGCGGCGGCTCGTTCGTGGTTGACTCCATCCAATCTGAAGCACGGCGATTCCAAGGGGCTCTCGGCGGGATCCGATGACAAATCTGATGAGGTCCCTGTCTGGGATTCTGAAAACTTGACAGGCCGCGGCCGCGCCGCGACCAACATCGGCAGCGCCGTCCATGCGGCGGTGCAGCGGTGTCTCGAATACGCCGGCGTCAGTGCTGACCACGTCGCCGTCAGCGAAGCTGAGAAACACGGAGTATCGGACAGCTCTAACGAGGTCGCAAACCTTACCAAGGCAACCCTCGCAATGCCGCTGCTACAGGGCCTCGTTTCGAATCAACGAGGAGAATTCTGGGTCGAAATCCCCGTCGCCGTCTCGATCCCAACCGAAGACGGTTCGACATCCTCAATAATCGAAGGTCGCGTCGATCTCATTTATCGCAAACCCGATGGCACTTTGGGCATCGCCGATTTTAAGACCGATCGCACGTTTGACCGCTCGATTGTAGAAATGGCTAAGCCATACGAACCACAGTTGGGCGCATACGCTTACGCCGTCCAAAAAGCGACTGGTATTGAAGTCTCAGAAGCGAGCATTCTGTTCTCCCGATTGGCAGCTGACAAACCCGGCGACGGCGAATACCGTTTGCCTAACGTGCAATCAGCCATCAAATTGGCGTTAAAGTTGGCATCAAACCGATAACCGAAAACGTTGACACGTCTGAACAAGGACAACCCGACATGGACCTGCTCAAAGGCAAAAAGGCTCTAATAACTGGATCGCGACGAGGCATCGGCGCGGGTATCGCTCGCGTCTTCGCTGAAAATGGTGCCGATGTCGGAATCAACGACATCGAACGCGACGAGAACGCTGATGGCATCATCGCGGAAATCGAAGGGATGGGGAGGAAAGCGAGCTGGCACCAAGCCGATATCGGAAGCACCGACGACCGAAACCGGATGTTCGACGAGTTTCTGGATGCCCATGGTCAAATCGATGTCTTGGTCAACAACGCTGTCGCTTCCGCCGATCCACACTTCGTAAACATCACCGAAGAGTTCTGGGACTTTCTCGTGGGCCACGCGCTAAAGGGGTACCTGTTTTGCTCGCAACGCGCAGTCAAAGAGATGATCGAGCAGGGCAGCGGAGGACGCGTAATCTCGATTTCGAGCGTCCATAGTTACCGAGCGTGGCCGCAGGACACCGTCTACGGCATCGTCAAGGTCGGGCTCAATCGCATGGCGATGAGCATGGCCCTCGACCTCGCTGGCACTGGCATCACTTCGAACTGCGTCGCGCCCGGTTACATCGACAGCCGAGTTTTGCCCCCGGAAGAAGAGCACATGCGAGGAAAGCTCGAAGGGTACGTTGACTACGCCCGCGACTATATTCCCAATCAACGTGGGGGCGTCCCGCGCGACATCGCCAATGCATGCTTGTTTTTGGCATCCGACCTCGGAGATTACGTCAACGGCCAGACCATAACCGTTGATGGTGGATTCTTAGCTGGCGGTGTGCCACCGGAATCCGTGCCACTCGAACCGGGGATGCCGGGGGCAATTGAGTAGGTTTCCTTCTTCCGTCTAGGAGCAGCAAATGGACTCAGTACTTCGACACATCGAAGACAACGTCGATGGCGCGTTAGAAACTCTCTTCACGCTGGTTCGGCAACCCAGCGTGTCGGCTCAGCGACTGGGTTTCGACAAAGCGCCGCAGCTGGTCGCAGACATCTTCACCGATCACGGCTTCGATGTTGAGATCCTAGACGCGCCAAACGGCGGTCTGCCTTCGGTTTACGGATATGCTGCAGCCGACCCAGAAGCGTTTAGACGAGCAAGACACCTCTCTGGTATCGATAGCGTCCGTGCCGAACCACCAACGTTGATGCTGTATGTCCACTACGACGTACAGCCGACTGACCCTATCGAGCTTTGGGAAACGGAACCTTTTGAGCCGACGCGAATCGGCGACCGACTTTACGGCCGCGGCATGTCAGACGATAAAGGCAACATCGCCGCGCGCTTGGCCGTCATAAACGCGTTCAAAGCAGAATGGGGCGGCCTTCCTTGCAACGTGAAGATCTTCGCCGAAGGTGAGGAAGAGTCTGGATCGCCAAACCTTCCCGGATTGATCGAAAACCACAAGGGCAAGCTGAGGGCTGACGCCTGCATTTGGGAGGGCGGAGGTCGCAACGCGCAGAATCGGCCGCTCATCTACCTCGGTCTGAAAGGAGTTTTGGCGGTTGAACTGTCGGTCTCGATGTTGCGGGGCGACGCTCATTCTTCGTACGCCACCGTGCTGCCTTCCGCGGCTTGGACTCTCGTCAACGCGCTTCATTCCATCAAAGACCCGACCGACGATCGCATCCTTGTTGAAGGGTTCTACGACGACGTGCGCGAATCAACCGCAGATGAAGACCGCGCGCTGGCCGACTTGCCCGACGACTCGGACGAATGGCGCGAAACATTCGGCAACGAATCCTTCGTCGCCGGACTGGGATCCGAAGACCTGCCGCGCAAACACCTTTTCATGCCGACCGCAAACGTCGCGGGCCTCGATTCCGGATACCAAGGCGAAGGGATGAAGACCGTTCTGCCTGCCAAAGCGAGTGCGAAGATGGACTTCCGCCTTGTGCCCGATATGCGCCCGGACGACATCTTCAATAAGGTACGTCAACACCTCGATCGCCGCGGTTTTGAAAACGTCGAACTCAACCTCATCAGCGGTGTTCACCCGTTCCGTACTGACATGTCGTCCACGTGGGCGCAGATGGCTATCCAAACGTCTGAACTGACCTACGGTAAACCCGCTGTGATTTATCCAACGATGGCTGGTTCAGGACCGATGTACGACTTCGGGGGCGTGTTGGGCATACCAATTACATCTGCCGGTATCGACCATCCAACCCACAAGATCCACGCACCGAACGAAAACATCACCGTCGAAGATTTCATCCTCGGCGCCCAGAACATCGCGCGTCTGATGCAGCGGTTTGCGGGGGAGTGGGATTGTTGACAGGCGACGATGCCTCTGATTGTTGCGACGATCTTCAACATTCCGCTTGACGACTATTCCGTTTATGGAATAGAATCTAATCATGGCGTGGGAGGTCGAATATACGGACCTGTTTGGCGATTGGTGGGTGCATCTCACCGAAAGGGATCAAAAATCCGTTGCGCACAAAGTTGACTTGCTGATCCGTTTAGGACCTCATCTGCCTTTCCCTCATTCATCCGATGTCAACGGTTCCAGACACGGGAGGATGCGGGAACTGCGAGCGCAAAGCGGCGGAAACCCATTGCGGGTGTTCTACGCATTTGACCCGCGACGAACTTCGATACTTCTCATCGGCGGCGATAAAACCGGTGACGGTCGTTTCTACGAACGGTACGTGCCGATCGCTGACGATTTGTATGACGAACACCTGCTACAGCTAAGAAGTGGAGGACTGATCCAATGAGTGGCCACAAACCTTGGAGCGAATTGACTAAGCATTTTACTGCTGAACAACGGCGCGAGATTGACGAGATGACTCGGAAAGCTCTTGCGGAAATGCCGCTGCACGAACTCAGGCAAGCGCGTGAGTTGACACAGCAGGACTTGGCCAAGAAATTGAACGTCAACCAACCCGCCGTCTCGAAACTGGAGCAACGGACCGACGCCTACATCTCCAGCCTCCGTTCTTACATCGAGGCGGTCGGGGGCAAACTAAAAATCACCGCCGAGTTCCCAGAAGGCGAGGTCGGAATCACTAACTTCGGATCTCTGGCCGATGATGGTGAAGATTTTGACAAGCGCGAATGAGCCATCGGACCAATTGTGTTGCTTTTCAAGGCAACTAGAATCAAACCCAGTCGCGTATAGTCACACCCCCGGAGCCCGCCCCTTGGCCATCATCGAACCAACACCCGATCACGTCCTCGACCGCAAGACCATCGAACAACTGAAGACCGTCAACTCAACCGCGGTCATCGACATCCTCGCGCGAAACGGCCATGACCCGCGCTATATCTACATGCCCAACATCAGGACGATGAATCCCGGCGTGCGTCTGGTCGCCCGCGCCATCACGGTCCGATTTTTGCCGGCTCGTGCCGACCTGATGGCCGAAAAACCCGGCGGCGAGGAGTCTCCTGAGTACGCAGCGTTTGAACTCGCCGGCCCAGGCGACGTCATCGTCATGGAATCGATGCGAACCAAGCTGATGTCCATCGGTGGCGACATCAAATTCCTCCGCTTGAAACAGCGCGGCGTCGATGGCTTGGTCTGCGACGGCGGCATTCGCGACATGCACACCGTCAAGGACTACGGCATCGCGTTATACGGATACGACAAGACATCGAACCTCGGCACTCGTATCGGAACCCCTTACTCCACTAACGACGCCATCAACTGCGATGGGGTCCTGGTCAAACCAGGTGACTACATCGTTGCGGACGACGACGGAGTGGTTTGCATTCCGCGGTATGTCGCACCCGATATCGCTCAAAAGGCGATCGAATACGACGACTTGGAAGAGTGGATACGAGCGCGATTGGACCGCGAAAACCTAACACCCGGGAAGTATTACCCGCCGGATGATGCGGTGATCGCCCAATATCGCGCCGAGCGCGACGCCGGCGGTTAGCGATACGATGGTTCACGCGGTCTGTGACCAATACGAAGCGTCAAACCGAGATCTCGATACTCATTCCGTCGTACGCGTACTGGATATCAAGCCCGTCGCTAAACGCCGGGTTGCGTAACCGCGCGTTCATCGCGTAGTGGTCTATACCGTGTGCCGCGTCTGTAAGGAGTGTGCGGCGGGGCCTAATGATTTTGGCGTAATCCACGGCCTGCTCCATCGTTAGGTGCGAACCATGCGTGCGCTGCGTCCGCAGGGCGTCAATCACCAGCGAGTCCACATCCTCGATTTTGTCGAGCACGTCCTCGGGCACATTCGACGCGTCGGAAATGTATGCCAGATCTCCGATACGGTAGCCGTTGCATGAGTAGTCTGGTCCGTGTGGGACCGGCAACGGGATTACCTCGGTGCCGAAGACATCGATCGGTTCGTCATCGATTATCTGGAAGTCCAAGATCGCAACGGTCCCACCACTCGTCATCTGTGTTCGATCTACGAGATAGTACGCGGTCTTGGATACGATCTCGAGGTCTTGTTCTCGCAAGTAGATGGGTATCCGAGCATCGCGACCATGGGCCAAAAGTGCCGCATGTTCATCCCCTTGTGCAAATCGCATCGTATTGGTCCAATCACGCAGGTCATCCAGTCCGCCCGCTGAATCGGCATGCGCATGTGTAAGTATGACGGCGTTTAGGGATCTGATCGCATGCTTCGGGAACCACTCGATGGCCGCCTGATAGAAAAACTTTCCGGCGTCGATCAGGATGTTGATTGGCGGGCCGTCGTCCTGTTCGCGCTGAATCACGATTCCTGTGTTGCGTCGGCGATTCTTCGATCCTGGTCGCATAGCGTCGGTGCACACCGGACATGTCGGCGGGTCAGCCGTGAGACAGGTCACACGTGGGATGCCTTCCGAAGTGCCTGTTCCGAGAAACATCACCGTCGCTTTGGAGTTCAAATTTGGCATTACTTCAGGGTACGACTCAAACCGAGTTCGAAGCCTCAAACGCAGATTATTCTTGACGAATGTCCCTTACCTAAGGAGTGAGCATCATCATGCGGAACCCATCCAATGATCAATAGCAGATCCGACTTAATCGCTTCCATTGATGAAGAGTTTGAGGCGATAATCCCGGAGCATGATTCGCCCAACCATGCCGCGCTTGGTTACGCGATTGGGAAGTCTCTAGATGTTCTCGATCCCAACACCTTCGACGAGGCGACGCAAGCCGCGTCAGGAGAACTGGAGAAGCTAATCGATCAACCCGACCACGTGGTCATGCTATTGCTCGACGGTTTCGGAATGAACTTCGTGGACACCCTGCCCGCGGACTCTTACGTCCGAAGCAAAAACGCGATAACGATGTGCTCGACGCTTCCGACTTCAACTGGCCCTAATCTGATGTCGCTTGCCACCGGTAGATGGCCCGGCACGCACGGGAACCTTGGTTGGGACGTGCACATCCCGCGGTTGGGAGAGCGGATCCAGCCCCTGCCTTGGAGGTTGACCCGGACAGGACAGCCATTGGACCAAATCGGTTTCAGCCCAATGGAGATGCTCTTCACACCGCCAATTCCGTTCAGAGAGCTAGGTACCTTTACCTTCGTGGTGAATGAGGAGTTGGCCGCGACCACCACAACATCGATGTATGGACAGACCGCCACGCTAGGCTTCTCGAAGGACGAGGACCCGATCGGTGAGATCTCCGCTAGCGTGCTCAATATCATCGAGCGGACGGCCAACAAGTCATTCACCTACGTCTACTGGACCGAAGTCGATAGCATTGCTCATTCTTACGGCGTAACCCACCCATACACGCGCGCCGCGGCCCGACAAGCCGCCGCACTCGTCGAAGCACTCGGCACTACGCTGGATGGGAAAGCGAGACTCATCGTCACCGCAGATCACGGCCACCTCGACAGCCCCAATGACGTCTGGACGAATCTCACGCCGTCGGCGCCTTTGAGCCAGCATTTGACTTGCGTGCCGGCAGGTGAACCTAGGACCTTGTTCTTCCACGTCAAGCCTGGCTCTGGCGAATCCTTTGAAGACCTATTCGATGCCGGTTTGGGTGATCGTTTCACGTTGATGCCGAGCGGAGACGCGATCGACATGGGCCTCTTCGGTCCGACCAGCTTCATCTCAGACGCAGCGCGCGATCGCATGGGCGATTTCTTCGCATTGTCACGTGGGAGATGGTCGATCTACGCCTCCGATTCGGAAGAAGAAGTGACTTTACAATCGATGCATGGCGGCATCACGACCGCCGAA
>CAYRHG010000040.1:0-32325 GCA_964424025.1 uncultured Dehalococcoidales bacterium
GCATCGAACTTGACCGGCTGACCACACGCATCGCATGGATCTGGGACAAACAGCGGCACGAAATCGTTGAGATCGGTGCGTTTGGAACAGCCGATGCATCGCAACCGAGATCGGTTCCCGTGGATCTCGATCAATGCGTCACCCATTCCCGCCTTCAAATCCAATCCGTCGATGTTTTGGGTTATCACCGACTTGATGTAACCACGATTGGCGAGTTCGACTAGCGCGTAGTGTCCACGATGGGGTTTCGCGTTCCGTAACGCCTCTCGCAGTTCCAAAATATGTTCGTCGATCTGCGCGTTTATCTGCCGGTCCCAGTAAGCTGCGGGGTCAGCTCTAAACTGCCGATAGCCATCCATCGAAGGAGTGCCATACTTCGTCCACAGTCCGTTGGTGCCCCTGAAAGGCGGGATGCCGCTCTCTACAGACATCCCTGCTCCCGTCATGGCGACGACGTAGGTGGAGTTGGCGATGATATTGGCGGCGTGGCGGAGCGCATCTAACGCGCCGTTTGAATCGACGCGGTCAAGGGTGTTCATGATGCCGTGATAATGCTGCGGTTTTCGATTTGATGCCAGTTGAGGTGAAGACAGCGACCATGCGAGGCTAACCCCGAGCGTTTAACCGCGTCACTCCTCTACCGCAACCCGACCCAAGAAAACGTCTGTCAAAATATCCGTTTCCTGAACAGTTGTCGGAGTCCCGTCGTGAACGACGCGACCGTTGTCGAGGACGTAGGCTCGGTTTGCGATATCCAGGATCCCTTTGATGTTGTGTTCGACCACGAAGATCGTCATCTTCAGGTCTTTGTTGATCTCGGCCACTTTTTCGAAAACCTCTTTCACAACGATGGGTGCCAAACCTAGAGTCGGCTCGTCGAGCAATAGCACGTCTGGGTCTGCCATCAGGCCGCGGCCGATCGCCAACATCTGTTGCTGTCCACCTGACATTGCGCTGGCGTAGTCGCGGCGCTTCTCGTGCAAGATCGGAAACAATTCCATGACGGCTTGCGTTCGCCGATCCTGCTCGGCACGATCATCCAAGTGCAGGCATCCCATCTGCAGATTTTCCTCGATCGTCAGGTGTGTGAAGACTCGCCTGCCTTGAGGGACGAATGAAACCCCCTTCTTGACGATTTCATGAGTTTCGACGTCGAGGGGTTCATGGTTCAAATAGACGGTACCACCCACGACCGGCGCAAGCTTCATGATCGCCTTCAGAACGGTGGATTTGCCGGCGCCGTTCGGTCCCATCACCGCCACGAGCTCACCCTTTCGAACACCGAGTGATGCTTGATCAAGAGCGACGACCGCGCCGTAGTGAACGGAGACATCAACCATCTCCAAGAGCATAGGCTGAATAGCCTGGTCAGACGCGTCGTCTGCGCCAATGTCGTTGATTTCGTGATTCGTCATTTATGAGTTCGCTCGGAAGCGTGTTCGTCGGAAACCGATCCATTTAAGCACCTAGGTAAGCTTCGATCACCTCTTGGCGGGTCAGAATGTCTTCCACGTCGCCCGCCAACAACTGTTTGCCGCTGTCTAGGACGATGATGTGGTCTGACAACTCACGGACTATATCCATGTTGTGAGAAACGAATATGATTGTGTGTCCTTCATCTCGCATCAGCTTCAATATCGCTTTAACTCGCTCAAGCATCTGCGGGAACAGACCGGCAAAAGGTTCATCGAATAGATAGATGCTCGCGTCCATCGCCATCGCTCGACCGATCTCCAACAGTTTCCGTTGACCATACGAGAGGTCCATCGCGAGCGAATCGCGCTTTTCCCACATCCCGACGCTCTCCAAAATCTCCTGCGCTTTTTCTAGATGTGCTTTGCTTGCACGTTCGAACAACGCAGAAAAGGCGTTTCGTTTCGTCAACACCACCAAGATGTTGTCCATGACCGGGATCTGGTCGAACAGACGCACCTCTTGAAAGGTTCGCGTTATGCCATGGTCAGCACTTTCATGGGCGTGTATAGTTCTGAAGCTATCGTCGCCGATGATCACCAAACCACCGTCTAACGGCAACGTCCCACTCAAAAGGTTGATCAAAGTCGATTTGCCCGAACCGTTGGGACCCACGATGCTCGTCATCCCGAAGATCGGGATCGACAATGTCAGGCCGTCAACAGCCTTGACCGCTCCAAAATGTTTCGAAATCTCCTCGGTTTCGAGAGCGAAAAGATCACCGAGTTCTTCTCGAGTGAGGTTCACAGCTTGTACCTCCCGGCCAAGCCTTGCGGCCTGAACAGCATCAAAAGTACGAGCAAGACACCCAGCACCACTTGACGCGCCTGTCCTACGAATTCATCGGGTAGGAATGGCACGAAACGCATGCCCTCTTCGAGCAGCACGAACGCCATCGCGCCGATGATCGATCCTCGTATCGATGCGAGCCCGCCGAGTATGACGATCGAGACCAGAAGGATCGATTCCAGCAGAATGAACGAGTTTGGGTCCACGAACGAAGTCCAGCTGCCGAACAATCCACCGGCCAAACCCGCCATCATCGCCGATATGACCCAAATCGCCAGTTTGAAGTGCGTAACTTGGTAACCGAACACCGCCGTCGCCTGTTCATCTTCCCTTATGGCGGTGAGCACGCGCCCGAACGACGAACTTACGATCAGCCATGAAATGATCACGATCAACACGAGGAAAACGGCGGCCATAAGCAGGAACTCCAATTCGCCCTTCAACACCCAACCGCCAATCGCTGGCCTTTCGATGTCGTGAATTCCATAAGCGCCGCGCGTCAACCCTCGCCAACTCAAAAACACGTTGAAGGCGATGACAGCAAAACCAAACGACACCAGCACGTATATGTCGTCTCTGAACCGGTTGAACACTACGCCGATCGCGATGGCGGCTAATCCTGCCAATGCGACGCACACGGGCAGTGCGGCGAAAAACGGCCACCCGAAGGTTGGTATCGCCTCGGTTCTCAACTGGTCGTAGGCCGCATCAGATGTCAAGATCGCCATCGTGTATGCGCCGATGCCGAAGAATCCGATGTGTCCAACCGAAAGCAACCCGGTGAATCCCACCACAAGATTCAAGCTCACAGCCAAAATGGCCCAGATGCAGAACACGGTACCCAAAGCGATGGCGAACTCCACACCTTGCCACAACGTGAACACAATGGCCCAAAAGATGATGAACAAGTTGGCCCAAAGCTCAAGGTCTCCCCGGTCTCGGACCGAATAAACCAATTGTGCGGCTCGTTCGTTCATTAGCTCTGGCTCACCTTCTCGGCAGGATGCCCGTCGGCCAGAACGACAGGAACAAGATCAAGACGACAAACGAAATGACTTCGCGCCATTCTCCCGCCAAATCCCATATGCCGAACTGCTCTAGCATGCCCAAGATGAAGCCACCCAATATAGCGCCGTTGAGATTGCCTATCCCGCCGACGACCGAAGCGATCCAGCCCTTCAAAAGTAGCAGCAATCCCATCCTGGGTTGGATGGCGGTGTCGTGGCCGCTCAAAATGCCCGCCAAGGCGGCGTAAGCCGCGCCGATGAAAAACACTATGGCGATTATGACCGTGGTGTTTATACCCACGACCTTCGAAACCTCTTCATCATCACCTATAGCACGAGCGGCGCGGCCGAACTTGGTCATCTTCAACAGGTACAGCAAGCCTGAAAACCCAACGATGGCGACCCCGATCGTGAAGATGTTGAACCCTTTGATTGTGGCGCCGCCGATGTTCCATGGCGCGCTGCCGAACGGTTCGGGCAAGGGACGTGGTGCCGGTTCGAAAACCATCACGATCAATGCGGTCATCGCCAGAAGTACACCCAACGTGGCGACGAGCATCACCAGAGGAGACCGCGCGCGTTGTCTCATGTACACGTAGAGGCCGCGGTACAACGAAAGGCCCACCGCGCCGGCCAAAAGGCAAGACAAGATCCAACTTAGGTAGAGTTTGGATTCCGGCGAATTCGCAAATAGAAACGTGATGTAACCGGCCAGAAGGATTAGAACGACGGCGATCACGCCGAGTAACGGCTTGGGCGAGGCGCTGCCAGCCAGCTGTCGATAAACCTTCGTGAAGCCCCAAATCGCCGCCAATGCGCCGACCAAACCGATCAATGGTCCGAAAGTTACGTGGAGGTTGGCAGGGTATGACAGCACCAAGACCGTGTAAACACCCGAGGCGACCGACACCACGATCCAAGCGGCCCGCAAGGTCGTGTCGCTCCAGCGGCCTCGAAGTCGACCGTAGAAGGCAGTGTGCAGCAGCCAAGCCACCACACCGGCTACGACAAGCGCGAATGTAACGTTGACGACAGGGTTGTTTACCGCGTAGAGACCACCCAAGGTCTCTTGGGAACGAAGGTAAAAAACTCCGTAAGCTCCCAACGCGGCGGCGGCGCCGTAGTACATGTCGAAAAACCAGACGGTGCTGTAGACGATGGTGAAGCCCATCGCCAGCAATGCGTACACGGCTCCCACCGACAAACCGTTGAACGTGAACTGAAGCGCTTGATCTGGAGACTGACTGACCTTCCAAGCCAGATACGCCACCACGAAAGCCACGACTATCACGGCGACAATCCGTCTATGTCCGGAAAGATATCTACGTAACACGTCCGCTCTCTCCGGGCTCGGGTGTCAACATATGGTCATTGCTGTCGATTGTCGTTGCGGTCGGGCGCAGTTCTATTCGGATGGCGCGGGACCCAGCACTTTGTAGCCTTGGTTGTCTTCGTTGCGCTCACCGGTAGGTAGCACTTCAACCACCACGTTCGCTAGACCAACGACCTCACCGTCCGAATCGAAACTGTAGTTATCTCCGATCGCACCGCTCCAGGTGATGTCGTACATACAGTCTCGGAATCCATCTGCGTCTTGGTCGTCTCCCGTCTGTCTGAGACACTCGGCGGTTATGTATACGTCATCATAGGCGGAGCCGAGGTACCAAGCCAACGTGACGTAGTCGTATTTTTCGCGGAAATTTTTGAGCACCTCTTGCGCTTTTGAGTTGGCCGGGTCGAGATCGGCAGTCACCGCCTTCAACCCGTTCGCGGCGTCGCCTGCAATCTCCAGCGCCGTAGCTCCGATCGGCACGACTTCGGAGTAGATGGGGCCGTCATATCCCAGTTCGCGAGCTTGTTTGACGATAGTGCCCCCGGTAAATTCAGACTGAGCCGCTAAATGTATGGCGTCGGGGTTGGCATTCAGCATTTTGGTGAGCTGCGTCCGGAAATCGGTGACATCAGACGCGTACCGTTCTTCGGCGACGACGGTGCCGCCGCGTTTGTTGAACTGTTCGACGGACGTGCGCCTCACACCCTCGGCGTAGTCCGTCGACTCGGTTATCGTGGCCAAGTTGCGGATGCTGTCGGCCCACAGCAGGTTTCCTGTGTCGATGCCAAGCTGCGCATCGCTCATCGAGGTTCGGAAGATGTAATCACCGGCGTTGGCGATGTCCGGATTGGTCGCCAATCCGGAGAACATAATCACTCCGTCTTCTTCGGCCAATGGTGCAGCGCCCAGCATGGCACCGCTGCACGAAGTTCCCAGAATGATCTTGACGCCGTCGACGTCGGTGAGTTTCTTGTAAGCAGTGATGGCGTCTTGAGCGCCGCACTTCGAATCTTCCACGATCAACTCGATCATCCGCCCGTTGATCCCTCCAGCAGCGTTGATTTCGTCGACAGCCAACTGCTTCGCTTGGTTGGCGACGGTGCCGTAGGTTTCGCCGGGCCCAGTCAATGATTCCATCACGCCAATCCGAAACGGCTCCCCGGACGTCTCGGGTTGGGCCGGCGCAGGTCCGAGGACCTTGTATCCCTGGTTTTCTGCGGTTCTATCGCCCGTTGGTAGCACCTCTGCTACGATGTTGGCCAATCCGACGACCTCTCCGTCCGAGTCGAAGGAGTAGCTGTCACCGATGGCGCCGCTCCAAGTTATCTCGTACATACAGTCTCTAAAGCCGTCTGCGTCTTGGTCGTCTCCTGTCTGCTTCAAGCATTCAGCGGTGATGTAGACGTCGTCGTAAGCGGAGCCGAGGTACCACGGCAAAGTCACGTAGTCATATCGTTCTCTGAAGCTCTTGAGGACTTGCTGCGCCGTTGCGTTGGCCGGATCGAGATCAGCGGTCACCGCCTTCAAGCCCGTTGCGGCATCTCCCGCGATCTCGAGGGCGGTAGCGCCGATAGGCACGACTTCGCTGTAAATCGGACCTTCGTAACCCAGTTCGCGGAGCTGTTTGACGATGGTTCCGCCGGTGAATTCGGATTGCGCCGCCAGATGTATCGCATCGGGTTCGGCGTTCAGCAGTTTGGTGAGCTGCGTCCTGAAGTCGGTGACGTCTGATGCGTAGCGTTCCTCGGCAACGACGATGCCTCCCAGTTTGTTGAACTGCTCGACGGATGTGCGCCTCACACCTTCGGCGTAGTCCGTCGACTCGGTTATCGTGGCCAAGTCGCGGATGCCGTCGGCCCACAGCAGGTTTCCGGTGTCGATGCCAAGTTGCGCATCGCTCATGGATGTTCGGAAGATGTAGTCACCGGCATCGGCAATGTCCGGGTTGGTCGCCAATCCGGAGAACAGGATCACGCCATCCTCTTCCGCGAGCGGAGCTGCGCCGAGCATTGCGCCGCTGCAGGACGTGCCGAGGATGATCTTGACCCCATCAACATCCGTGAGCTTCTTGTAAGCTGTGATCGCGTCTTGAGCGCCGCACTTGGAATCCTCCACGATCAACTCGATCATCCGCCCATCGATCCCTCCCGCAGCGTTAATTTCGTCGACAGCCAACTGCTTCGCCTGGTTGGCGACGGTGCCGTACGTTTCGCCGGGCCCGGTCAATGATTCCATCACACCGATGCGAAACGGCTCGGGCTCCGGAGCGGCCGTGGGCGGAACTGGAGTCGCCGCGGGCGGAACAAGAGTCGCCGTAGGTGGAACCGGAGTCACCGTCGGATCTTCTTCGGCACATGCGACCAAAAAAGATGCGAGCGCAATCAACAACGCGATCAAAGCTACTGGTTTCATCACGGTCGTAGTCATGGCCAGACCCCCCTGCGTTTCCCGCTACGAATTCGGTAATGGTTTCGTTATACCACCTTTTGAACTATTCGGTTTACTATCAGATCCGTCGTTTTCGCCGCGGAAAATGCGCATAAAGTCCATCAATTTTGGGTGTTGAATTAGAAGCGAGCGTTAGAGTTCGCGACGTCCACCCGATCAAAACCAGATCTCGCCGATTCGATTTTCTACAAACGCGCAAGAGCGCAGCAGCAAGCCGCCTAACGCAAGTCTTTCGGATAGACAATTACCTTGGCACCGCGAACGGCGGTTACGGTCACAGGTGCGCCGTCCGGCAACGCTGCGGCATGAGATCGGTTGCGCACGCGGAAAGTATCGCCGGACGGCAAGCTTACGGTGAAGTTCGTGAAATCACCGTGAAACTCCCGGAATGCGATCCGTGCCACACAACGACAGTCTGTGCCGCAGGGAGAGAACGGTTCGAGTGACCAGCCATCTTCATCAGCACCTCGAGTGTCATGCCTGCGAAGCCTCAGCTCGGATGCCCGCATCAACGCCGAAACTTCTTCACCTTCTTTGAGATCGTAACCATTCGCGGCAGTGGCGGGAAATTCGCCCGCTTCAGTGAAGACGCGGCCTCCGCGATACGTGCCGTCTAGGAACGATGCCCGCCCGATCACACGCGCGACGTGGGGTGAAACGGGACGGGCGTAAACTTCTTCGGCAGTCCCGATTTGCGCGACGCGCCCGGAACGCATCACCGCTAC
Organism: uncultured Dehalococcoidales bacterium; assembly: GCA_964424025.1. Taxonomy (GTDB): domain Bacteria; phylum Chloroflexota; class Dehalococcoidia; order Lucifugimonadales; family Lucifugimonadaceae; genus Bin127. The sequence continues at coordinate 7,776 of CAYRHG010000040.1, forward strand.
TCGATCCGCGGTCAGAAACGCGGTCTCTCGATCATGCGTTACCAATATTGCCGTTTTTCCGGCTTGTTGGATGATGTCTCTAACCTGCCTGCGTAGTTGAGTTACCAGACTCGGATCGAGATTGCTAAACGGCTCATCGAGCAACACCGCGACCGAATCTGGCGCAATCGCACGCGCCAAAGCGACTCTTTGTTGCTCGCCGCCAGAAAGTTCGTGTACGCCTCGATCGGCGTATTCACTGATGCCACACATCTCCAGAATCTCAAGGGTTCGCCGACGCTTGTCAGAATCGCTCGCATTTTTGATTCCGAATTGGACGTTTTGCCCGACGCTTAAATGAGGGAATAGGGCATATGACTGGAAAACCAAACCCAGCGCGCGTTGATGCGGGGGGACATGAAGAAAAGGCGAACCCACCAATCTACCGCCCAGCCGCACATAGCCGTTAGTAACTCGCTCGAAACCAGCGATGACGCGCAGCGCGGTGGTTTTGCCCACGCCGCTCGGCCCGAGCAAACAAACTATCTCGCCGTCTTGAACTTGAAGGTTGAATCCGCTCAGAACAGGCGGTTCATCCGGGTGATACCGGGTCTGCACCTGTTCCAGGTGGATCGCACCTGCTGCTCCGGATCGGTTCATCCTAGCTCGAAGCAAAGCGCGTTGGAAGGATTTGCGTCGTCGAAATAGCTTCATCTATCGCCAATGCTATTACCCGGCGTTGCCGCAAGAGGAAGTGGCAACTCATCGCTGGTGGGAATGTTCGCGGAGCACGAGCCAGGCCGTGGGGATCCCGGCGGCGGCGACCAATATCAGCGATGAAGCGGCCGTTTTGGTGAAGAACGCTTCAGAGGACGCCGACCAGATCGTGGTCGCCAAGGTGTTGAACCTGGTCGGATCAAGGATCAGCGTTGCCGGCAACTGCGTCATCGTCAACAAAAAAACCAAAGCCGCACTAGCAAAAATGCTCGGCATCAAGATCGGCAGCGTCACGCGGATAAAGGACGTGATCTGCGTGGTGCCCAGCGATTGAGATGCCTCTTCCAGACTCGGGTTAATTTGCAATAGTCCTGCTCGCAACGAACCTAACGCAACAGGGAGGAACAGGACGGCATAGGCGAATACCAGCAACAACAGAGTTTGGTAAGCGAACAACGCGAAGTTCACGGCGAAAAACACCAATGACAAAGCCACCACTACGCCCGGCAACCCGAATCCGATATACGCCGCTTTTTCAAACACCGCGCTGAACCAAGTTCGATACCTAGCGGTCACCAATGCTACGGGCATCGCCAACACGATTGTCGCGATCGCGGCCAATCCAGATGCCTGCAACGAATTCAAGAGCGGCAGCAATATCGGTGATCCTTCCAAACCCTTCGATATGCCTCGGACAAACCATTCCAACAATACGATCAAAGGAACGACCACTCCGGCCATTATGGGTAGCAGCACGAAAACCATCGCTGGTGCCGTCCACCAACCGAGGTTTACATTTCGCTGTGTTCTACCGACTCCACTTGATGCGTCGTCGTAGCGCCGACGGCCACGTAACGTAGTTTCGATCACCAAAAGGGCAACGGCAAACACGACCAACAGCATTGACAATGCCGCTCCAGCCGTCCGATCAATGGAATTTTGATAGTTGGTCATAATCGACACGGTGAGCGTGTTGTGCCGCATGAGCGCTACGCCACCGTAATCGCTCAGCGTGTATAACGCCGCGAGGACGGCGCCGGACCCGATCGCCGGCATTAACAGCGGAAGGGTAATTCGACGAAATGCACCCAATACCGTGTAGCCCATACTGCGGCCAGCCTCAACCAGTTCTGGATTCAGACCCGCGATCGCCGCGCGGACCGTGAGATACACGTACGGGTAGGTCATCAGAACCAGTACTAACGTCGCTCCCGGCAATCCATAGATGGAAGGCAATCGATCTACGCCAAGCGGCTCCAAGAGACCCTGCAATGAACCTTTGGGTCCGAGAGCTTCGATCAGCGTCGTCGCCATCACGAAACTGGGGACGACCAGCGGCAGCGCGAGCGCTACCGCCAACACGCGACGCAATGGCAGGTCTGTTCTCATAGTTAGCCACGCAGCGGGTACCGCTACAATGAGCGAAACTACCGTCACAAGAGCGATGACGGTGATTGTCCGCCAGATCACGGTGGCCGAATTTGGTCGCGTAAGGAAGTCAAAGGTGGTGTCGCCACCCTCGATGCCGCGGATGAATAGGTATATGACGGGTAGCAACGCGGCCACGACGACGCATGCGGCCGCAATCGCTACCCATGACGGAGCCCCGCCTGTGCCGCTGCTAGCGACATGGCGGGGTCTCGGTGCAGGTCTTGCTGCTTCCGCTGTAGAGCGAGTCACGGAAGAGCTCCAACCTCCTGTAGTAATTGTTGAGTGCCGGCCAGGTCATCTAGCAGTCCCAAGTCGATGTCGAAACGCTCTCCGAAATCGCCTAGGTCCGGCAGATATTCTGACGGTTGCACAGCAGAATTGAACGGGTATTCGTGCGTTTTGGTCGCGAAGTACTGCTGCGCCGTGACGCCGAGGAGGAACCTCAATAGACGTTCGGCTTCGGGTTGCGCGTCGGTCGAGTTGAGTATTCCCGCTCCGGCCGCCATCACCAGAGAACCGGCATCATTAGCGGGAGTGTAGTAGTTGCGGGCCGCGAACTCTTCACCTTCCTCCGCCAAGAAGCGGTGGAGGTAGTAGTGATTGACAAATCCAACATCGATCTCACCAGCCCCCGCCGCCGCCACGGTCGGGGTGTTTTTGGCGTAGAAGATCGGCTCATTCGCCATGACGCCTTCGAGCCACTCTCGGGTCTTGTCCTCACCCCAGTCCAATCTCATCGCCGTCACCATCACGTGGAACGACCCATTGGTTGGCGGAAGCCCTATCCGACCCTTCCATTTGGCATCAGTGAAGTCCCAAATCGAATCGGGCAACTCATCTTCGGAGATGTTCTCGGTGCTGTAAACGATCACGCGGGCCCGTCCAGATATGCCGACCCACTTCTTATCGGGATCGCTCGCCCACGCGGCTGAACTTTCGTATATGTCATCCGGCACCGTCATGAACAGCGATTTAACCGCACCCAATCCGCCTGGATCTTGCGCGAAGAACACATCTGCCGGGGACTTGTCACCTTCTTCTAAGAGGGTCGCCGCCATTTCTCCAGTGCTCGCGTACCTGATCTCCACCGGGATGCCGGTCAGTACCTCGAACTCTTTCAATATCGGGTCAACGAGGGACTGACTGCGCCCTGAATAAACCGTCAAAGTCCTCGGTTCGGCCGCTACTTGCACTACTTCATCCGCAGCAGGCGTTGCATCTGGAGTTGAACCGCAAGCGACGAGAAGGAAGCTAAGGGTCAACAAAGCGGCGCCAATCGCCGTTGCACGAAGCAAATTGGCGCGTTGGTTGCTGTGCCCGCGTGGTGATACGACAGAGCGGGGCGCCTGACGGCTTATCATTGATGTAACCTCTTTCGGTTTTTTGCCTTGAATGTCTGGCTCGATTCCCCGCTCGAATCGGCAACAAACAAATTATTACCTATTGAGTCAGATTTATGCAACTTTTTTCTGAAAATTCTCGAAAATCACGTCTTTTTGTCGCGCCGCCTGCCGTCGCATCCGCCAATCCCTATCGTGTAGCGTAGAAAGTTAACGGCGCACCATATTTCGCGCCCGGCGGTAAATTCGGACGAGTATGACCCAACGCGACGATCAACCGAACTCGAACCTGCAAGTTTCTGGCTACGGACCGCGATTGAAACGCACATTGGTGTTCGTAATCGCCCTCGCCGTCATTGTTGCGGCAATAGTCTTGGCGGCGATCTGGGCCAACAGTCGAGACCCCGAAGTCGGTGTACAACCTACGCCAAGGCCGACTCGGGCACCGGAACCTACCGCCAATACAGTTATTCCCGAAACGCCGACACCCGAGCCCACGGTGCCGGAAAAAGCAATGGTCGCTGACACCGCGACGTCAGAACCAACTGAAGCTCCAACCGAAGACACTCCTACGCCGATCGTTGAGCCCACTAGCGAACCTACGTCAACACCTGAAAAGACTCCTGAGACCGAAGCAAATCCAACTCCCGAGCCTGAGGACGTCCCCACACCCGAACCCACCGAGGTACCTACGGCCGAACCCGCCGATACGCCGGTTCCACCAACGGAAACACCCGTAGCCGAACCAACGGCCACTGCGACGGAAACACCTCAACCGACCCCTACTCCTACAAACACGCCAGTGCCACTGCCAACCGCGACGCCGACGATCACCCCAACGCCGTTACCGGAGGTCCCAACAAGACTTGAAATCTATGCTCGCGGCGATCTGATCGACAAAGGAATTAACCAAGGCGGAATCAAAGTCCTGAGCGTGGCGGAACATACTTGGCCCGACCTGACGCTCGGTTGCGGACCGATCGACGATGACAACCCAGCGAGGCCAGTTGAAGGTTGGATTCTCACACTAGGCAATGACGAGCAGTCCTACGTGTTCCACGTCGCGAGCAAAGACCAAGGTAATGCCCCGAATCTGGACGAAGACATCATTCTCAACTGCAGCGATGTCGGTGAAACGCAGCAGTTAACAGTCAATCTGGTGCACGATCTACGGTTGCATGAGGCGCGGCGAGTAATCGTGTATCGGGGTCTTGCGGAGGATGAGCAAAAACCGATCCAAGACATTCAGGATCGAATGTTGGTACAGGAAATAGTCGATGCTCTAAACACCTCAATCCCGATCGGCAACACCGACTCGTGTCAAACCGCATTTCGGTTGGATTTCTATATCCTGAGAGGTATCGAGACGATCAGGTTCTTCTGCGATGATGACTGGTTCCGGGTGGAAGGTGAGCAGCAGCTTTGGGGCGGGACGCAAGGCGCGCTACCGCAAGAATTGTTGGATGCAGTCGCTAAGTATTTCGCGAATCAACCATTACCGCAGATCCCGACTTTCGAGCCGTCCGACGAATAAGGGGTTTGATCCATCAGACCTAGATGGACGCCTTGCAATTCGCTGACCGGGCAAGGGCGACGGCCATGTCTCGAGCAAACCTTAAACTCAATTCCGGAAAACTACCCGGGCCGTTATTGCATGACCTCATTTCGGAGTTGCCGGTTCGCGCCGCGGACAAACGATTGATCGTGGGACCGGGTTTAGGGGAAGACGCCGCCCATATTCTCATGGGTGAGAGCACCATTTTGGCAAAAACCGATCCGATTACTTTCGCCACCGAGCGAATCGGTTGGTACGCCGTAAACGTAAATGCCAACGACATCGCGGTCGCAGGCGGCATTCCGAAATGGTTCTTGGCCACAGTTATGATGCCGCCCGGAACGACTGAAGCTGACGTGCGCGGAATATTCGATCAACTGGGCGAAGCAGCCGCGGAGATCGATGTTCAACTTGCAGGTGGGCACACCGAGATCACGCCTGCCGTTACTCAACCCGTCGTCTGTGGCTTCATGTTGGGCGAAGCGCCGACGAGCCGCACGGTTTCCGCTTCCGGTGCACAACCCGGGGATGCCGTAATTCTGACCAAAGGTATCGCGATAGAAGGAACATCAATCCTGGCGAATGAGTGTAGGGAAGCACTCATCAGAAGCAACGTGTCGGCATCCGACATCGACAACGCCGCTGAGTTTTTGACCGACCCGGGCATCTCGGTATTGAAAGACGCGAAAACTGCGGTCGATGCTGGCGGCGTTACGGCTATGCACGATCCGACTGAAGGAGGATTGGCAACCGCATTGCACGAACTCGCTTTTGCGTCTAAGGTCAACATTTCGATTGAGGGACAAGCCGTCAACGTTCTGCCGCTATGCCAAGTGATCTGCGACGCGCTCGGCATTGATCCTTGGGGTTTAATTTCGTCTGGGGCACTTCTCGCGACGGTTTCTCCGAACCAAGCGAACGGCGTTCTCGCGGCGCTCGAAGACGCGGGGCTCCAGGCAACGGTCATTGGGAAGGTCGAATCATGCAAAGAGGTCGGGGAACAGCCGTCGGTCTTCGTTAACCAGGGTTCCAGCATTTCGCGCGCACCGATCAAGAACTTCGAACGGGATGAACTCGCTCGATATTTCGAACTGTTGCCGAACTAATCCCGACTGCTAGGCTCGCTTCGTCTACGCGGGTTTAATGTATACGACTGAAGGACGCTCAATTCCGGCGACCATCTTGATGCGGCTACATTTGAAATACGCAGTTTTGGCGACCTGGATCGTTGTGCTCGCTCTACTGGTCTTCAATAGCAGCAGGGAAATCCATGCTTGCGAGTGTGTTGAGTCCGATTCGGCCACCGAGCGCTTCGACGAAGCATCCGCGGTCTTTGTTGGAAGAGTGGTGGACATACATTTCGAAGACTGGCCGTTCGACATTGACACGACGGCGGTTCCACCGGAAGAGCCGATGACCGTCGAATTCAACGTGCACACCGTATGGAAGGGCGAGGTTTCCAGAGTCACACGATTGACCACCGCTAGATCCGAGCCTTGCGGATTCCCGTTCAAAATGTTCGAAGATTTCCTTGTCTATGCCGACGGCAAGATGGACTCTTTAGAAGTCAGGGCTTGTAGCCGTACGCAGTCGGCTTTGGATGCTGATGAAGACCTCGAAACCCTTGGTGAAGGTTATCCGCCAAGCCCCGGGTCGAGAGGCGTAGTCAGACCTGCCACGCTCGATTGCTTCGCAGCTTCGGGATCCGCGTCCACAAGCTGGGACACATGGCCGTTAATCCTGATCGCCGGCGCGGCATGGTTCGGCATTCGCAAACATCGGCGCCGCTAAAGCTAAATCCGATCCCTAACGGGCAACCTCGAAATCCAACCTGAAGGTGCGTTTGAATCGCGTCGCGTACCGCCTAGGATCCCACGCGTTCAACTCTGGTGCCCGGACCTTGAATCGACCATCAGATAAGTTCATCTCGATACGGGAATACCGGTCCGCACCCAACCTGCGTTCCATCTCGTCGGAAATCCTGAGCAGGCTCGCAGCTCGCCGCACCGTCGCCCGATCCGACTTTTTAAGTTCAGGTCGATACCTCGACATCGATGACGAGTTGCTGTCACTGAAGCGCAGCGCCGCAGACATGAGTCCGATATCCCGGTGAGAAAAACCGCCCAGCTCGCCTAGCTCGATAATGCTCGCCGCGTGCATATATCGGTCGTAATAGTTCACACTCCGACCGGTGTCAATCAATCTAGCCACATGCGGTATCAAATCCGCCAGCTCGTCATCCAAGTGCTCCGATAACAGCCCAGACATCTTTCTGGCGATTGCTGCACGTCGATCGGCGCGCAATCGGTCCCAAGTATCGAATCTCGCTCCGAGCGCATAGATCGACCTCCGCCTGACCTCTTCAATCGAAGGCAATTCGTCGATCACACCAGACATCGCCAAACCTTCTCTGATCCCGCGACCCGAGACGATGATCGGATTCTTGTCGAAATATCTGGCGATCTCGGACGCGACTATCGCGCCGCCGAGGATGCTGTCGATTCGTTCCGGGTTCAAGCCGGGCAAATACGCCAAACTGGCGCGATCCAGACCGCGCAAACCGTTCACAATACGCTTCAAAGCGCTGTATCGGACAATCGAGCCGTGCAAACGACCAAAGGAATGTTTGCGTGCCTCGCGGTCGATTTTGGTCAAGTTACGGATCGTTCCACCTGCGCCGATCAACCTGCCGTTTCGAGCAAGCTGCGGCATGCCGGATCTCTTCAGCATCTTTCTTACGTGCCGTCTCAAACAATTGACAGCCTCGATTGACTGCTGAGTTTCATTCAAGAAATCATTGCTGACACGCAGTGCTCCAAGATCCAGCGTGTGGACGTTTTGCAGAGTCCGATTTTCAAAGAATGAAAACTCGACGCTGCCGCCGCCGATATCAAATAAAACTCCGTCGTGTGCCGGCAACGAAAAAACTGCTCCTAGAAATCCGAATTGGGCTTCTCGTTCACCCGAAATAACCTCCAGATCAATGCCCGTTTCCGATTTGACCCGTCCTACCACTTCATCCCCATTCGTCGCATCGCGCATCGCCGAGGTCGCGACCGCTCGGATCGAGTCGACCTTGGAAGCCGATGCGACCGTAGCGAAATCTGCGATTAGTCGCGCAAGATCCGAAATCGCGGAAGGCAACAGCTTGCCATCCTTCGATTTGCGGCTTGCCAACCTCAGTAATGCTTTGACCTCCGACATGACCCGCAAATCATAGTCGGATGTCAGTTGCAGCACTTCCATGCGCGTCGAGTTGGAACCGACATCTATTACAGCGACTAGGTGCGAAGCAGAATCGCCGTTGAGTTGATCGCGATGGAACACGGTCTCCGGCAGAACATTAAAGGGTCGCGGCCTTGTTTCCACCGTCACGCGGGCAACTCCGTGTCTGTCAGTTCACGCATGTCAAATAAAATTGTTCCTGGGCAGTCCCGCTTCAAGCCCCTGTAGCTCAGAGGATAGAGCAACGGTTTCCTAAACCGTGTGCCACAGGTTCGAGTCCTGTCAGGGGCGCCATCATCGCGCCCAAATTCATCTTCCACCAGCAGTCGCCTCCTCAACTTTATCCGCTTCAGTACTCTTCGGACGTTTCACCGTCATTGCTAGAAATACGACGCCTCCGACCGCGACGATGCTCAACCAAGAAATCGCGCGGTCCAGCACCGTCAACGTGAACGCATCGGTGTGATTCAACCCTGTCAATAGCAACACGGTGATCAGCGCCGTCTCCACGAAGCCCAACCCTCCGGGCACTGGGATGGTCGTCATGATCGCGTTTGCGAGCGCCGCAAACATCGCGATGCTCATCGCCATGTCCAGTCCCATGGCTTGTGCGACGAAGTAAAACCGGGCGACCTCCATCAACCAGCCCAGCATGCCCAAAGCGATCTGCAACGGCATTCGACCGCCGCGAAAACTGTTAAGCGCGCCGTCTTGGAAATGCAGGTACTGATCCCTGAAGCGACCCGGTATGATTCCGGCCAACCTTTCGCCTGCAGCACGCATCAGATACAGGATCAATAAGAGAATCAAGACGAGGACCGACGCCACCGCGACTACGATCACCGCCACATCGACAATCGGCCCGGACGCCGCGAAACCGTCAACCAATAACGCCCAAACCGCCGAGATCACAACCAGTATCAGCACCACCACCATATCCTGCACTCGCTCCGCGAATACCGTTCCCAAAGCCGTCGGCATGTCGCTCGATGTCCTATCCGCAAGCGCCCAGCCGCGGTACGCATCGCCGATCCGGAAGAACATCACTGAATTGATGAACCAGCCGCTGATGATCAGCGCGGCCATCGTGGCGATACCCGGAGCTCTGCTGTCCCTGATCTGAGGTTCTTGGGAGCGTTGCGCGACCGCGCTGTAAATCAGTTGCCAACGGTATCCCCTGAACCAGAAGCTAACGTAGTAGAGGGCGCCTGCTAAGATGAACAGCCACCAGTTAATGCCGGTCAAATGCTGTATGAATTCGTCCCATTCAAAATCGAGGACGCGCCAAAGCAAAAATCCGATGATCGCCAAACCGAATGCCACGCTGAGGAGCGTAGGCACCGAAAACACTCGACGCAAGACATCGGCAAAACTCAAAGCCTGACCGTTGCTGGCCGAGTTGGTGATTTTCCTAAACAGACGCAACGGTTGACCTATGAGTTAACCCTCTCTGCAACCAGAGGACGCTTCGATGGCACGCCCGCGCGGCGCGGATAACGCTCTGGTGTCGGTTGGACTTTGAGCCAGTAAATGATGTGGTCAGTCGCCGATTTGCCTGGATGGCCGACTGCTTGAATGATCGCTGGTGCCGCACCCAATGCGTCTGCGGCATATGACGCATCATCCGCCTCCGCTCTCGCGTGCTCAAGGTCCGGCCCTTTGGGCAGAACCGCGACTCCGCCCAGCTGCAGAAACGGCAAGACGTACTCCGCCAACACCGCAAGGCTCGCAACACCCCGCGCGGTCGCGAGTTCGTACCGTTGCCGGTGTTCCACATCTCGCGCAGCATCTTCCGCACGCGCATTGACTACCATCACACCTTCCAGCTGCAGGTCGGACACAACGTGTTCCAAAAAAGCGCATTTTCGACGGTTCGCTTCCAACAGCGTCACCTCTGCCCCCGGCAACGCCAGTTTCAACGGCAATCCCGGGAAACCTGCGCCCGAACCTACGTCGATGATCCTTCTGCCGTCGAACCATCCCGCCGTTGAAACGTTCCCGCCCGCGGGAACCGCAACACGCAGAGATCGAATGAATAGTTCCTCAACGACATCCTCAGGGTTTTTGACGGCAGTCAGATTGATACTTCGATTCCACTCCTGCAACAACTCGAGATAACGCCGGAATTGGTTGACTTGAGATTCGTCGATAGCGATGCCTATCGAATCTGCCGCTTCCACCAGCGAATTCATGCTGGCCCCTTGGAAATGAAACGACGCAATACAGAAATTCGAGGCGCAGAAATAAGGGCCGTTGCGTTCCGCCTTGGACCCTCGATTTGATTTACCAATCTCATACGATGACCACGCAACTTAACATGATAACCAGCAACGGCGAAGACACCGAACGGAACGAGAACCGCAATGAAACTGCTGATAACCGGCGCCACAGGTCTCATCGGGACCGTCCTCCGAACACATCTAGGTGAAACTGGCCGCTACAAGATCTCTGGCGTTGATTCCCGGCCAACCGACGACGAATCGCTCGCCGGGTTCACTCTGGCAGACTGCTTCGATTACGACGCTATGGCACCAGCGTTCGAAGGGCAAGATGCCGTCGTCCATCTCGCCGCCAACGCACCAGTTCAGACGCCTTGGCCCGACGTTCTCCGCAACAACATCGCCTCCACGCACAACGTGTACGAAGCCGCCCGGCAGCACGGCGTCAAACGGGTGGTCTTCGCCAGCTCCAATCACGCAGTTGGCAACTTCGAGCTTGACGAGCCGTACAAGAGCATCGGTTTGGGCGACTACTCCCTGATCGATAACGATCCGGCCAACATCCCGCAAGTCGACCACCACGTGCCCATCCGCCCTGACAGCGATTACGGCGTAAGCAAGGTGTTTGGAGAAGCCACGGGACGCTACTACAACGAACACTTCGGACTAGAAGTCGCATGCTTACGTATCGGCAGCGTCGTCCCACAGGACCGCCCAACCAACGTCCGAACGTACGCTACTTGGTTGTCGCACCGCGACCTGTCCCACCTCGTGGATCGTTGTCTAATGGCAGCCATCGGCTTCGAAATCTTCTACGGCGTATCAAACAACCGATGGCGCTTTTGGGATATCGACCACGCCCGAAAGACGATCGGCTACGATCCTCAAGATCGCGCCGAAGACTACCAGTGAGTGACGTTATATGCCGCGCTCAATCGGCCTGTCGAACACCCAACTCTTCGGCGTAGACGGCACGCGCCCTTAGCTGACCACAACCTGCATCGATATCGATGCCCTTCTCCATCCGGACCGTCGAGGGTACTCCGAAGCGTCGTAATTCCTTTTGAAACGCCTCTGCTTCGCCCCGACTCGTCCGCTCGTACGGACCTTCTGATGTTGGATTGACAGGTATCAGGTTTACGTGGCAAAGCATGCCGCTCAATAGTCTGCCCAGCTTACCTGCATGGCTCAAGCGGTCGTTCTGTTCCTTTAGCAGCACATACTCGAAGAAAATCCTGCGATCTGTTAGTGCAACGTACTGGCGGCAAGCATCCAGCAACACCGAAATGGGATATCGACGGTTGATCGGCATCGTTTGCGAACGCGTCGCGTCGTCTGGAGCGTGCAGTGAAACCGCGAGATTGATCTGCAAATCCTCTCCAGCTAACTGCACAATCTGCGGTGCGAGACCGACGGTGGACAGTGTGATGTGCCTAGCTCCAACGGCCAACCCGTGCGGATCATTGATCGCCCGAATCGCAGACATGGTGTTTTCGTAGTTCGCCAGCGGCTCACCCATTCCCATGAAGACGACGTTCGTAACGCCTTGCACACTGCCACGCTCACGCACTCCCGATGCAACTTCTGATCGGTCCTCTTCCATCGCGATCCGTTGCATAAAAGTGATCTGAGCGATGATTTCGCCGGTAGTTAGCTGTCGCCGGAAACCTTGTTGGCCTGTTGCACAAAACGTGCAACCAAGCGCACAACCCGCCTGCGTAGAAACACACACCGTCTTTCGCGCTTTGCGATGCCCGTCCGCAGAATACCGCATTAAAACTGTTTCGACGAGTTCACCGTCTGCCAGCCGAAAAAGCGCTTTGTCCGTTGATCCATCCTTGGATTTGAGATGCATCACCTTTATTAGCGGATCGGCGGCATAACGCTCGGCGAGCTGGCTCCGCAACGCCTTGGGCAACGTCGTTACGTCCTCGAAATCGGAAATACATTCTCGGTGAAGCGCTTGCCAGATTTGTTGGGCCCGAAACCGTGATTGACCTAGGACATCAACGACCTCGCTCTCCAATTCCGAGCGCGAGAAATCAAGAAGGATCGGTTTTTCAGACACGGCGGTCTGAGGGGTTGAGGGCATGAACCAAATGCTAAATCTTCATGTCATTTGCATTGTTGTCGGCCACGTTGGAATGCCGGTAGGTGCTGATTTCGAACCGCCCCTACGCAAACCTAGAGACCGATCTGCCGATAACCCGGATCGCTTCACTCTTTAGCGCCAGGTTCTCGGACTTTTTCAAATCGAAGTCGTCTGCGAGCAGGTCTTCAGCCATCGATCGTGCCCGTCCCAGCATATCCATATCGTCGAATTTGGCAAAACGCCAGCCGCTCCACCCGCTCTGAACCTCAGCCAAGTTTCTGCCGGGACCGCGAATCTCCAGATCCTTCCTCGCAAGATCGAATCCATCTAGGTTTTCGACGACGGCCTTCAATCGTTCTTGAGCGATCTCGCTGTCGGCGTCGGAAACCAGAATGCACACGCCTTTGTGCTGACCTCGCCCGACGCGACCGCGTATCTGATGCAATTGAGACAACCCGAAGTGGTCTGCGGTCATGATCATCATCACGGTTGCGTTCGGTACATCGACACCTACCTCGATAACTGGCGTGGCAACCAAGATATCGATCTCCCTTTGCCGAAATGACTGCATCACAGACCGCTTCTCTGCGAGACTCATTCGGCCATGCAATAAACCGACTTTCAAGTCGGGAAACTCATCGCTTCTCAACCGCTCGAACTCAACTAGAGCCGATGCTCCGGCGACGTTTTCAGATGGATCGATTAACGGACAAACCACGAATGCTTGTCGTCCTTGTCTCACCTCTTTGCGGATCGTAGCGTGTGTTTCGGCTACGTCGAACGGCGTTTGGGCCCATCGAGTCTCGATCGGATTCCGCCCGCGCGGCATCGCCCGCAGCGTCGAAAGCTCCAGCTCTCCGTACATCGTCATGTGCAAAGTGCGCGGTATCGGCGTCGCCGACATCGCAAGCATGTGCGGACGGGGCGACCTATTGGTCAACACCGCGCGTTGTTCAGTCCCAAACCGTTGCTGTTCATCCACCACCACCAACGCCAAATCTTCGAAATCGACCGCTTCTTGCAACAACGCATGAGTGCCCACCACCAAATCGATCTCACCCTCTGCGCACATCGCCTGGACTGTGCGTTTCTCGCGCTGGCCTAAACTACCTGTTAAGAGTCCGACGCGCAACTTCCGACCTCGGTGCTCAACCTCGTAGTTCGGCGATTCGTAGACCGGTCCATATCCACTCAACCCATCCCGGCACTTCAACTGCTCCAACATGCTTAAGAAGTGCTGCTCCGCCAACACCTCCGTCGGCGCCATCAACGCCGATTGTTTGCCGTTCACTCCAGAAGCGGACAACATCGCCGCAATCGCCACCACAGTCTTGCCGCTTCCAACCTCGCCTTGAAGTAATCGGGCCATCGGGGATTCCGAGCCCATATCGCCGAGAATTGTGTCGAGACTCTCGCGCTGATCCTTTGTGAGTTCAAATCCGAGCAACGAAACAAACTCATCGGCCAGCTCTCGGTCTGGGTCCAGACGCATCGCCGTGACCGAATCCCGCCACCTTGCGCGTCTACGGATCGCTGCGATCTGGTTGTACAAGAATTCATCGAACGCCAATCGCCTGATCGCTCCCAACTGTTGGCGTCCTGCCATCGGACGATGCATCGCCTCTATTGCATCGGGCAACAGCATCAAATCGTTTCTGGCGCGTATTTCCTGCGCAAGCGTCTCCTCGACAAAACGCAAACCTTTGTCTAGACACTGCATCACACCGTTCCTGACGGTGCGTTGGTTCAAACCAGCGCTCAAGGGATAGACGGGCACTAACGCACCGGCGTGAATGAAGCCGCGTTCGTTGTTCTTGCCGCCACGTGTGATGTCGTCGTACTCCGGGTTCTCCATAGTCGGACGACCTCGGTAATCGCTGACCTTCCCGCTCACCACGATCCGGTCTCCGTTTTGCCAGCGCGTAGCCATATACGGCATATTGAACCAGGTGATCGCCAAGAATCCTGTGCCATCTCTGATCCTCACCCGTGCCAGACCACCGCGACCTGCGAAACGGTTCGTCTCGGAGCTCACGACATCGCCTTCGATCGTCGCCTCCTCGCCAGGCCGCAGGTCAACGATGTTCGATCGTTTCGTGTAGTCGATCATGCGAAGCGGGAAATGCCAAAGGACATCTCGCAATGTTCCGAGTCCCAAGGCGTCGAATGCTTTTTTCGTAGCCGGGTGCAGAAACGTCAACGCACTCACAGGCGTCCCCAGACTCAGTTCGCGCCGGACTGTTGAAGGAGCCTGACCGTTGTCGGTTCTCCGTTTCGGCTGCCGTGGTTTTGGCTGGGCGGGTTCGGATTGACTTTGACCACCACCGAGTTGACGTATAGCGGCGTTGCTCCAACTGCGCCGTTCATCTTGACTCATTGATGCGTAACGACGGCCATTCATCGGCGGCAAATTTCTCACCAATCGAGCGACACGGTCCAGATTTGGCCACATGCCGTCGAGCCCACCGCCTACCACCGCGCTGTTGTTGAACCCGTACTTGCCTTCCAACTTCAGGACATTGAGCAACGTCCTGATTTGCCGTTCAATCGCCGGATCTTTCACGTCCGACTACTCTTGCAACTCTGAAACATCGTCATGAAACGATTAGTACCATGTTGCCGCACTCCGTCAGTCGCGCTGGAGACCATCGCAAAATCCGCGATCGTTGCGGGAACTGTGCGCGACAACTGACAGATGCCGTTCGCACCTCCCCTCTGGATTCCGGCTTTCGCCGGAATGACGGGGTTTGAAACGGTCTCCTGCGGAGGCGGGTTTCTGAAGGGGTTGGTAGCACGACGGCCGAGGCTCATCAATGCCCTCCTACCCTAAACCAAATGTGCTTGCAGGTATTCCTTGTCCATCTCGATGCCGATACCGGGGCGGTCAGGGTCGAGGTAGATCTTGTCGCCTCGGATATCAAGCGGTACGTCCATCAACACGTTGTATGCGCTCAGATCAGCTCGCATCGTCTCCACCCGGTAACAGTTCGGAACGGTGATCATCACTTGAGCGCCCGAAATGACGTTGATCGGACCGCTCGCGTCGTGAGGCGATACTGGAATGTAGTACGCCTCAGCCTGCGTGCAGATCTTCTTCAACTCGGAAATCCCGCCGGTCCAAGTGATGTCTGGCATGATGAATTCCGCCAATCCCTGTTCCAGAATGGGCACAAACTCCCAGCGCGTGTGGATGCGTTCGCCGACGCAGATGGGGACATCGGTCGCGTCGCGAACCTGCTTCAGCGCGGTGTTGGACTCCACGCCGACGGGTTCTTCGAACCAGAAGATGTTGTAGGGCTCCAACGCCTTGGCCAAGCGTATGGCCGTAGGCACGTCGAAACGGGCATGGTTGTCGATCAAGATCTCGATGTCTGGGCCTACCGCTTCGCGCGCCATCGCAATGCGCTCCACGCCGCCATTCACAGCCTCATCAGTTAGCTTGCCCGACATGTAGCCGTCGATCTCATCGGGATGATGCGGATACCAAGGGTCGGTCTTAATCGACGTCTGACCTGTGGCCACAATGGCTTTGCAGTGTTGTGCCAGTTCCTCTGAAGAAACACCATCGTTCGGATGGCAGTAAACATCCACCGCGTCCCGCACTGGGCCGCCTAGCAATTCATAGACCGGGACACCCAAAACCTTGCCGCGGATGTCCCACAACGCAATGTCGATTCCCGATATAGCGCTCGTGGTTGCGCCGCGCGAACCCATGTAAGTGAAATGGCGGAACACCTTGTGCCAGATCTTCTCGATGTTCTTCGGGTCGTCTCCTTCTAAGAGATCTGAAACATGACTGATCAACGAAGCTACCCCACGGTTCGCCTGTTCCCGCGTGCCAGTCACTTCGCCCCAACCCGTGATCCCTTCATCCGTGTTGACCTCCACAAAGAGGTACTCCCGGTTCTTGGCCATTCTGCTGGTATCATCCGCAGTCGCCAAAAACGGAGTAGGCGCGGAGATCAGGTAGGGCGTTATCTTCGTTATCTTCATTGTTGGATCTCCCTCAAGATCGCGTCCAATATCTGAGAAATGTTGTCGAAATCCCTCGCGCCTCTGAACTGCAGCCGCACCTCTTCACCATCCTTGTCGAGATAGGCGAGGAATATCGTCGGCGTCGATTGTACGCCCATAGCTTCGCCGCGCGCTCGGTCGATTTGCCACGTCGCGTTGTGCCGACCGGAGATGAGACACTCGTTCATCGCGTCGTCGTCGATGTCCTGTTCCCATGCCAGTTCACCGAGCATCTGTTCAGAGATTTCAGATTGATGGTCGTACACGGCGTCGATGTAACCCCAGAAGTGCTCGGCACCTTGTTCGCCTGCGCATTCGGCGTACTCGGCTGCTATGGCCGACTCTTGGGCCAAGATCGGGAAGTGGAAGTAGATCGATTTAACGAGTCCGTCGGCGATGTAGGTATCGCGCATCTGGGCAACCGTCCCGCGGTGCCAAGTTCCGCAATGCGGTCAAAGAAAGTCCGAAAATTCGAACATCGTGATCGGCGCATCGTCGCTACCCAAAGCGTTGTAGCCCCGATTGGCTACGGCGACGTTCAGTTTTGCTTCGGGTCGGTCTATCGCCGACATTTCCGAAGCCGCCTTAGGCTGGGCGGCGGCAGTGGTTGGCAGGACGCGGGTAGTGGCCGGCCTTTCGACGGTCTCCTGATCGGCCGGTGGCACCACCAACTCCGCCGTCAAAACGTTATCGCCCGTTCCTTCGCCGCGCTGGACGCCGCAACCCACCAAAACAATCGCCAGAACGATAGCGGAAATGACGGTTACAAACTGCTTCAGCATTCGTTGAATTCTAACTGCCCAATTTGCTCCCACGACCATCCCCACACTCGTCTTCCCATGTGACGAGAGCCAAGAAAGAGCCGGCGAAGTCTGCCTATTCACGCAGGTCAATTGATCTGCCTTTAATCAAGGCAGCCGGTTTCTCACATCACAGGCGGGTGGGGGAAAACGCGCTCCCAACTCTCCTTGCCGAAGCTCGGGTCTTGCGACATGTCGCCGTGTTGCGCGAGGCGGTCTTGTGAGGCCGCTTCAATCGAGGTCATCACTTCGGCGAACAGTTCTGCTTCAAGTCGATGTCGTACTTCGGCGTATGCCGGATCATCCAGCAGATTGATTTGCTCTTGCGGGTCGTTCGCGATGTCGAAGAGCAACGCCTCTCCGGACCGATAGCGATGCAGTTTGAAGCGCCCATCGTAGTTCATCCATCCGTCGGTAAGCATACCGAAAATCCGATCTCGACCACGATCTCCCGGCATACCCTCACCCGGCAGAGGTATCGCGTCGTACCAGACTGGCAAATCCTCGATGCCTGCCCATTTCAACATGGTGGCTGTAGCATCTCGCAACTCAACGAGGTCTTCGACGACCTGTCCCCTTCCAACACCGGGACCCATCGCTACGAACGGTATCCTAATCGCCGATTCGAAGAATGACGCCTTTCCGATCAAGTTGTGATCACCGAGATAATCGCCATGATCTGAAGCGAGCACGATGTAGGTGTTATCCAGCAGACCTTGGCGGTCGAGCGCATCGACGATTGCACCTACCTCGTGATCGATCTGCTGAACCAATCCGGAGTAATGCTTCCGAATGGTCGTTTTCGTGGAGTCTGGGAATTCCTCGTAATCGACTCCGTTCCAAGGCCGACGGTTACCGGTCACATTCGTATCTCGCAAATTCGGGTGATGCCCAGGAACCTCAGGAGCCGCGACTGGCAACTTAGTTTCGTCGACGCCTTCAAGGAACTGTTCGTTCGGGTCGTATGGACAGTGCGGGCCAGGAAATCCCACCATCATTGCGAAAGGCCCTTCGTTACCGTATCGCTCGATGAACTTCACCGACTCTGCGCCCACGAAGTGGTCCCAGGAGTGCTCCCATGGGATGTCATGGATCACCGCGCCTTTGTTTTCGTGGTAGCCGTTCATCTCATCGCCGTGGAGTTTACGTAGCCCGTGCTTTTTCAGGTAGTGGTAGTAGTCGTCCCGGACGTGTAGCCACCGTTTGTCCTCGCAGATGACCCGATATTGGAATCCTCGGTGTTCGTTCCATGGGTAGAAGTGCATCTTCCCGATTCCGGCGGTGTAATACCCTGCGTCGTTCAAAATCTCGGGCCAGGTCTGGATGCCGGCGGCGCGCCAATCGGCGCGGAGGTTCTGCGCGTTGTTAGTTACTCCGTTTCTGATCGCGTTCGCGCCGGTCAACAGCGCCGTCCGCGCAGGCACACACACCGGAGACTGCGAGAAACCGTTGGCATACCGAACTCCTTCGCGGGCTATCCGATCGATGTTCGGCGTCTGCAACCAGTCAGCACCGTAGCAACCTGCGAAATCGGCGCGGAACTGGTCAGGGAATAGAAATACGATGTTTGGCCGATCGCCGCTTGCGCTCAACTCGGTGCTCCTTTTTAGTCCAACTCGGCTACCGCCGCCGTGAACGCCGGTAGCACTTTGGCCCAATCGCCTACGACTCCGTATCGGGCGTGGGAGAATATGTTGGCTTCCGAGTCCTTATCGATCGCGACGATGTTGCGCGCCGAAGAACACCCGGCCATGTGTTGGCTGGCGCCGGATATGCCTACGGTGATGTATGTGGTAGGACTGATGTTTTTGCCGGTGAGGCCGACTTGGTGTGAATGGTCGATCCAGCCCGCATCGCAGGCCGCACGCGAGGCGCCCAAAGCCGCGCCGAGCAGTCCGCACAGCTCACGTAGGTTGTCGAACGGCTCGGCTCCGCCTAGACCTCTACCGCCAGAGACCACGATGTCCGCTCGCTCCAGCGGGATGCCTTCGCTCTCCTCGATGACTGTTTCAAGCAAAATGGGGACCGTTCCGGGAACACTTACGTTCGAGAGGTCGATGCGTACCACTTCGGGCATCCCACTTCCGGACTCGACTGCTTCAAATGCCCCTGGCCTAACCGAAACGACCTGTAAGCCGTCACCGGCGAACTCATACACGGCCAACGCGCTACCGCCGTGTACTGGCCGGGTTACCGCCACTCTTCCGTCGGCATTCAGCGCCAAATCGATACAGTCCGAAGCCAAACCGGCGCCGAACCGTGCAGCCAGCCGCGCCGAGACTACGGAGCCTGCATCGGTCTTCGCAACCAAAACCACGCTAGGACCCGACCGTTCAACCGTCTCACACACCAGCTCCGTCAGTAGCGAATACACGCCGCCAATGCCGTCAACAGGCGCATCCGGATGTTCCAACAGCGTCACATTACCAACGCCTACGTCCTCAAGCGCGCGGTCGTCGAACGTTCCATCAACGGCCAGACACAACGACGCATTTCCGCCAATTCGATCAGCGGCACTCACCAACTGGCGAACCGTTGGATGCAGCGCGCCATCGACGACCTCGCCAACGATCAGAACACCGTCGCTCATATCAGCTTCGCCTCACGTAGCCGGAGCGCGAGCAATCTTCCAGAATCGGCGTCGTCCTCACCTTCGATAATCTCGACGTTGGATTCAGACGCAGGCACGAAAAGGCGCGTCATCGCGATCGTATCGTTTTGGGTTAGGTCACTTAATCCAAGATCGGCAAGCGTCATCGTTTCGGGTTGTTTGCGGCTCGCGGCCATTATGCCGCGGAGGTTGGCGTACCGGGCTTCGCCCAACTCATTGGTGACGGTCATCACTGCCGGTTTCGGACAACTGATGCGTTGGAAACCGCCTTCCGAAACTCGTTCCACTTGGAACGAATCCCCTTCCGAACTTAAGGCCAAAGCCCTCACCAACGTCACCAAAGGTGCATTCATCAACTCGCTGAGCATTATTGGGACGTGCGCTTGGTCCCAGTCCGATGCTTGACGACCCGCTAGCACCAGGTCCGCTCCACCATCCCGTTCGATCGCCGCGGCTAGCACCTTCGCAGTGCCCAACGCGTCTAAGGATTCAGAGGTTTCGTCGTCGATCAAAACCAATCGGTCTGCACCGATCGCTAAGGGTTTCTTCATCACGTCCAGCGCGAAATCCGTACCGACGGAGAAGATTACGATCTCGACATCCGCGCCGGCATCTCGGAGTCTGAGCGCCGCCTCGACGGCGTTCATGTCGAAGCCGTTGACGATGGGCGGTATGCCAGCGGGTGGGATGACGCGCAGATCTGCCTCGTCGACTTTGAACTGGGATGGGGGAATATCCGTGTCAGGTACTTGCTTGGCGCAAACTGCTATCTTCAAAGCTGGAATCCAGATGTTGCGACTTCGATCTCAACCGAATCATTCTAACCAACGGCGATTTGGTAATGTGCACGACACCAACTCAACATTTTCTTCGTATTTCACGTTTACGATTTCAAGCATCCCGCTAGGTAGCGTTATTCGACGACCGATCGAAACGGAGTTCTGGTTCCGATGACCGAAACGCGAAGATTGCTAGGTGTGATGGTGGTTTTGTCTGCCATCGCGATTGTTTTTGCGGTAGGTGTAGTCGTGGTCGTGTTGGTTCAGGACCATGAGCAAAACGAGGCGAATCCGTTGACCGAGTTGGTTGCGGAAGCTTTGGATGTGGAATCGGCTTCGGAGCTCTCGGAACGACAAGCTGTTTCGGTTCTGACCGAGGAACATCGGGCGTACGCGGAGGATCTGGTTGAGGATGGGACGATCACCGAGGAACAGGCGGAGGAGCTGCTGGATTGGTGGGGACAAGCTCCTGAATGGGTCGGGTCGATCCAACGTTCCGACGAGTCGGAAGATTTGGAGTACACGTTTAGGTTCGCTCCGTTTGCGGGGTTCCGCAACGATTCTCAGTCACGTGAGCGATCTGAACGGTCGGAAGAGTTCGATATCGAAGGTCTGCTGTCTGAAGATTTCGCTGATCGATTGGATGAGTGGTTCTCCGAACTCGAGGACGGTTCGTTCCAGGACGAACTAGATGATTCAGAGAATGAACGTCGATTTTGGTTCGGGCGAAGGTCATTCGACGAGTTGCCGGATCGGTACGGTTGGACCCGCGAAGATGACGGTGCTGAGTGGTTGGACGATCTTTTCGAAGAGGGCTTGTTCGCGGCGGAGACCGAGGATGGGATCAGAGAGTGGTTGGAAGGCCTTCCGAATTCGTTCGAGTTCGATTTGGAAGATTTTCCGGGTGACGGCAGTTTCGAGTTCGATAGCGACGACGGCAAATTCCGGTTCCGCGGTCACTGGCGGACGGATGAGTCGGAATGGGGTCCCGACCACGACGGCGGTTCTAAAGAGGACGAAGATAACGGCGATGGGATTTCGTTCAGTGCTCCGTCATTCTGATCGATTTTCGTGCACCGCGAACAACTAGGCATTTGCGGTGTCGCGGCGTTCCCAACCGGGTTTGAACATTCGGAGGAAGTTGGACTTGCCGTAGGGGTGTTTGGCGGCTTCGGTCTCGTCCAGTTCGACGCCGAAGCCGGGAGTATTTGGGATTCGGAGTTTGCCGTTTTGGACTCGTTCGAAGCCGTGGAGCACGTCTGCAACCCATGGTTCTAGGAAATCATCGAAACATTCTTGGATGTAGATGTTTGGGGTGACGGCGTCGATGTGCAACGCGATCATTGTTTTGAGCGGGCTTTCGGCGTTGTGGGGAGCTAGCTGAGCGTGATGGGCGCGGGCCATTCCTGCGATTTGCAGGGTGCGCCAAACGCCGCCTACGCCTAAGGGTTCTGGGTTGATGATGTCGGTTACGTCGGCGTTTAGGAATCTTGCGAAGTCGTGTAGTTCGTGCATTCGCTCGCCGGCGATGACGCGCACAGGTACTCGTTTGGCGACTTCGATCAGGGCATCAACGTCGTTTGAGAGTACTGGGGTCTCGAACCATGTGACGTCGAACTCTTCGAGCCAGTTTCCGATCTCGATGGCGGCTCCGACGCTGAAGCGGTCGTGTGCTTCGATCATGATCTCGACATCGTCGCCGACGGCATCGCGGACGGCGCGCAAGAGTGCCTGAACTTCGCGGGTTTCCGACCTGCTCAGTGCGAGGTATGCGGTGCCGAAGGGGTCGAGTTTGAGGGCTGTGTATCCTTTGGCGACGACTTGGGATGCTTTTTCCGCGAAGCCTTCGGGTGTGCGGTCGCCGGAGTACCAACCGTTGGCGTAGACGCGGATGTCGTCGCGCACTTTGCCGCCGAGTAGGCGGTGGACGGGGGCGTTGAGGGATTTGCCAAGGATATCCCAGCAGGCCATTTCGATGCCGGCCATTTCGCGGTTGACGTTGAGAAACCCGGCTAGGTAGAGTTCGTTCCAAATGGCGTGAATGTCTCGAGGGTCGCGTCCGATTACGAGGTGTTTGACTTCGTCGACGGCGGCGACTGTAGGTTGGGTGCTAAGGCCTCCGGTTGCTTCGCCGATGCCTTGGTAACCGTCGTCGGTGTCAACGACTACGTAAATCCAGTTCTTCCAAGGGTTGCCGACGACGACGGTTCGGATATCGGTGATTTTCATTTCGTGCGGGGTATTGGCGTTGCCGGTTCAGTGGAGTGCCGCGCCTGTTAAGGCTTGAACATCGTCGGCGGTCCATCCGGGCGCGGTCTCTTCGAGTTTCAGCACTCCGTCGACGATCGAGATTACGCAGATGTCGGTGACGATGTCTGTGACGCAGCGTTGAGCGGTCAATGGGAAGTCGCACTCTTTGACGATCTTGTATTCGTTGCGGCGGGTGGTGTGCTCCATGGCGACGATAACGCGTTTGGTATTGGCGGCGAGGTCCATACCTCCGCCGATGCTGCCGATCCCGCGGGAGGGCAACATCCAGTTCGCGAGATCGCCTCGCTCCGATACTTGCAACGCTCCGAGCACTGTTGCATCGATGTGTCCTCCGCGGATCATGGCGAAGGAATCGGCCGAATCGAAGAAGGCCATGCCGGGTGTCATCTTGGTGAACTGGCCGCTGGCGTCGATGAGGTCGGGATCGCCGACCTCCGGTGCCAACAGCTCGCCGTAACCCAGTACGCCGTTCTCTGCTTGGTATCGGAGATAGACACCTTCGGGAACAAAATCGGCGCATAGGGAAGGGATGCCGATGCCCAGGTTGACGACCGCGCCGTGGGGGAGCATTTGGGCGGCTTGGCGCGCCACGTCGGCGCGGGTCAAGCGGGGAGCAGGGTCGGTGAAGGTGGTGGGTTGTGTGGACACGTTGGGGTTTGATTATCGCGCAGGGGATGACTTGCATGGATGGACAGGATGGATATGGATGGTGGTTGTTCGGGCGCGTTTATTCGGGGGATTCGGGCCCCATTTTCCATTTGGTAGTTTGGTTGGTAGAGGCGGTTCGCGAACTGCCTCTACGGTTCCGTAACATCGCCGCGTCGGTGGGATCGCGTGCGATAGTTGGGTTGTGTTTTCTTTTGGATTTCAGCACCGCCGCCGTCGCCAGACCGTCGGCCCTCCGGGAAGCGTGTGATAGGCCGCCCCCGCCATCGCTCGGTTCTTTCCCCTCGCTGGCGCTGTAGCCTCCCCCGCCCGACGAAGCGGGTAGACGTCTGCCGGATAAGGGATGCGTTCGCCCGATCCTTGAACGGGCATCCCCCGCGACCCCCTCTGAATCTCCCCCTGGGAGGGGGAGGGGAGGGTGGCGCGCCCCCTTCGCTTCGCGAAAGGGGCATGGAACGTCCGCCTGGCTTGCTTGTGTAGTCGGAGCCAGCAGGTACCTCTCCGCATCTCGAGCCCTAAAGCTAGAAACGACCCCCGTGACCGGATTTTCGGCCGCGCGACGCCTCGTCTATCTCAAGCGTCCGGCGGGCACCGTCGGGGGAGCCGTGTGTTGGCGGCTCCGTGGACCCCGCCCGCGACCAGGTATTCAGTTTTTTCTCTTGCTGCGCCTTCGAAGGTTGCATGCTCTCCGTCTCGACGCGGCGATGTTTCGTTTTTCGTGGGCGCTTCTCCGATGGCCGTCGGATGGGCGCCTTGGCGTTGATATTAATACATGTGTATCAATAGAGTCAAGCCGAGACGGTAGTGTTGGTTGTTTGGCTGGTGGGACCCCGCCCTTTGGTCCCCATTCC
>CAYRHG010000041.1:0-12462 GCA_964424025.1 uncultured Dehalococcoidales bacterium
ACCTCCGTCGCCTCCGGTGGCGATTGGTGCAAGGTATGCCGCGACGGCTGCGGCTGCGCCGCCGCTGGAGCCACCGGGTGTGCGAGTCGTGTCCCACGGGTTCGTGCCGGTGATGCTGAGTGAATTGTCGCATGTGCCGACGAAACCCATCTCGGAGCAGTTAGTTTTTCCGAGAATGATGCCTCCGGCTTGGAGGATGCGCTCGAGGAATGCGGCATGGTTTTGAGGGACGTGGTGTTCGAAGATGACGGATCCGCTGGTGGTGCGGATGCCGCCGGTCATCTGGTTATCTTTGATGGGGATTGGGAGACCGTGGAGTGGGCCGAGATCGTCGCCTCGCATGATGGCTTCTTCGGCGGTTTTTGCTTGTTGCAGTGCGATGTCGTCGGTGACGAGGAGGTAGGAGTTGAGGTGATGGTCGAGGTCGTAGATGCGTTGGAGGAAGAGTTTGACAAGTTCGACGGGTGAGACCTGTTTGGTTTTGATGAGGTCCAGGAGGTCGGCGGCGGAGGCGTAAGCGAGGTTAGGGGCTTGCATGGATGGACGGGATGTTGGGTTCAGTTGTTTGAGTAAAGGGTAAGGTCTGAACCGCTGATTGCGCTGATGTTTGTGATGGGCACTGATGGTGGTAAATTGGGCGCGTTTAATTGGGGGAATTGGTCCCCGGGTTGTTTGGTTGGTAGGGCGGTTCGCGCCCCCTTTGTCCTTCGGACATTTCCCCCGTCAACGGGGGAAACCCGAGATGCAGTCATCGCCGCGGTTACGGGATATGGACTGGATCCTGTTCTTTGTTTCAGCGTCTGCCCGCGTTGCCAGGCCGCGGGCCCGGAGGTTGGCTAAAAAAGGCGTTGCCTTCCTCCATCGATCGGTTTATCGTTGCCGATCTCGAGCTGTAGCCGCGCCGTCGTGGCGAACGAGGGCCGACGTCTGCCGGATTGACGAACGTTCGTCCAGCCCTTGGGCGGGCATCCCCTGCGAGCGGTCGCTTCGCTTGCTCGCGTCCCCTTCGCGGAGCGAAAGGGACGGATGGCTCGTTGGCTCATTTGCGTCCTTTTCGGAGAACGATGAGGTGGGATTGCCTGCTGGCTCGTGTTGCGGTTCCTGCTTGGTTCCGCGACTGGACCTTGTAGCAGCGTTCGTCTGTAACGGTTCAGCGATCTTTGTGCCCGGGAGGTTTTGGTTTGTGTAGCGTCGCCATGGCTCGTGTCGCGATTTGGTTTTCGTTTTCGCGATCACGTTCCTGCGCTGGTTCCCGGTGGATCGTCTGTCTTAGGGGTGTATGTCGATAGTTTGTCCGCACTCGTCAGCACGGCGATGATTGTTGTTAACGATTTCTATATTAGCACGGATGTGCTGAGTGTCAAGTATGAACGCGGATTTTTGGGATTGCGGGATGGTTTGCGGGTGCCTTGGTGGGGAGGGTCGTGTCGGTGGTTTGGTTGGTAGGGCGACCACGAGGGTTCGCCCCTACGGGAGTGCTGCTCGCTTTGCCTGATCGTCCCCTTTCGCCTTGCGAAAGGGGCGCGAACGTCCATTCTTGGGTTGATCGATTTCGCGGGGATGACGGAATTGGTTGCGTTTAAAGGGTGTTTGTTAGAAAATAAGAGAAGTTGTTGGAAATGAGTGGAACTTTGGTGCCTCTGTCCCTGCCCCTCTGGTTCCCGGCTTGCGCCGGGATGACGGTTGCGGGTTGGGAAGTTTTAGGAAGGAGCAACTCGGATGGCTAATTTGAGGGTACGTGATGTTGCTGAGCGATTGGATGTCAGCAGCAAGACGGTCTACAAGTGGCTGCGCGAGGGGCTGATTCCGGCGAGTCGTTTGGGCAAGAGCTGGATCATCTCGGAGGATGCGCTGCAGGATGCGCTGACGCCGGGCACGAACCGGCCGTTGGCTAGCGCGGTCGTCGATCAAAGAGTTGGCGAACAGGCATCGGGTTCCGTCGAAAGCTCAACAAAAGAGTCGCAATCTCGGGTTCAGGAATCGATTGTTCCGGTGAAACCCGTTGAAAGGAGAACCCCTGTGGGTCGTATCAATGTTGCAGTAATCGGCTTGGGCAATTGTGCTTCGTCGCTGATCCAAGGCATACACAAGTATGGCGAGGTGGACGAGAACTCGGAGGCGGTGCCGGGCGTGATGCACAACGTTTTAGGCGGTTACACGATCGGCGATGTGAATGTGGTTGCTGCGTTCGACGTGGACAAGGAGAAGGTTGGGGTCGACATCAACGAGGCGATCTTTGCGAAGACGAACAATGCTTTACCGTTTCACGATGTTCCGCGCGCTGGAATACCGGTGGACCGTGGGATGACGCATGATGGGATCGGGCAATATCTGGAGGATGTCGTCGAGAAGGCACCGGGATCGACTGCGGACATCGTCGGGATTTTGCGGGATCGCGAGGTGGACGTAGTAATCAACTATCTGCCGGTAGGTTCTGAGCAGGCGACGAAGTGGTATGTGGAACAGGTTTTGGCGGCGGGTTGTGCGTTTGTTAACTGCATCCCAGTGTTTATCGCCAAAGAGGCGTATTGGCAGAAGCGATTCGAGGATAAGGGATTGCCGGTGGTGGGCGACGACATCAAGTCGCAGGTGGGTGCGACGATCATCCATCGGGTATTGGCTCGGCTGTTCGAGGACAGGGGAGTCAGGTTGGACAGGACGTACCAGCTGAACTTCGGCGGCAACACCGACTTTTACAACATGCTGGAACGGGCGCGGTTGGTTACGAAGAAGGTCTCGAAGACGCAGTCGGTGCAGTCGCAGTTGGAGAAGGAGTTGCCGACGGATGATGTTCACATCGGGCCTAGCGATCACGTTCCGTGGTTGGAGGACAGGAAGTGGGCGTATATCCGTTTGGAGGGTACTTCTTGGGGCGATGTTCCGTTGAATGTGGAGTTGAAGCTGGAGGTCGAGGATAGCCCGAACTCGGCCGGCGTGGCGATCGATGCGATCCGGTCTGCGAAGATTGCGATGGACAAGGGATTCGCGGGCGCCGTGGAGCCGGCATCGGCTTACTTCATGAAGTCGCCGCCGGTACAGATGCGGGACGATGATGCGCGTCGGGCGGTTGTGGAATTTGCGAATGGGAGTAATGGGGCGGTTTGAACTAGGATTTGAAGGATTCCTAAGGATTGGTAGGATATTAGCGTAAGCGTGGCAGAGCGTATGGATTTGGCTTTATGAAGGCTAGGATACCGCTGGTTTTGACGCCTCAACCGGAAGGCGGTTACACGGTTACGTCACCGCTTCTTCCGGAGTTGATAACCGAGGGAGAAACGGTTTCCGAGGCGGTGGCGAATGCCGAGGATGCATTTGCTGCCGTGGTGGAGATCTATGAGGATCGGGGAAGGTCCTTACCTTCGAGCATCTATCTAGACGACGCGGATGGACCGTTATCCATCGATGCGGTCTTGACCGTTCCGTGAGGTACAGGGATGCCGCGAGGAAGTTGGCGGATCTCGGGTACTACGAGGTTCAGAGGCGGGGTGGTGGTTCGCACAGGAAGCGGTTCAACCCGGATACGAACTCTGATGCAGTTTTGCCGGATTGGGGCAGAAGAGATTTGAAAATCGGGACGTTGCGGTCGGCGGTGAGGCAGTTGGGTTTGGGTTGGCGAGAATTCAACGATGCGTAGTTGTCAAAGGTCTCGACCCAAATAACAGGAACTCGTTGTGGATGAGAAATCGATTATCAGATTGAACGGGTATAACGTCGAAATCGAGGTCGATGAAGACGGGCGTCACCTTGCGGAATGCACAGACTTGCCAGGTTGTGTGTCTGATGGTGCGACGAAACAGGAAGCTCTCCGCAACATTACCGATGCGATCGGCGGTTACTTGACGGCCGTGTCTAAAAACGTCTGAAGCACGGAATTCGAGTAGATCGTCGCTGGTTGGATCGCATGGGCGATTGATTCACTTACTGGCAGCGACGGAGTGGATGCCGCATTATTTGGCATCGGGGTCGGATTCCCACCACCAACAGCCGGAGCGTTCGTTTTATGGGGATTTGACGACGCAAATGCTAACTAAAACGGCCATTCTGATCCCCAAGCTTTTTCCGAGAAGTTACGGAATCCAGTTTGGAAAAACATGGATTCACCGAATTCCTGTTGCGCTAGCTCATCCAGGCCAGATTCCAAAAGGCATTTCGATTGTTCGGACACACTCAGGACAGTTTGTTTGTATGAGGGGCAAGCCCATGTAATTTCAGATTCATGAGCAAGAGATGCTGCGCCTTTTGTCGGCTAACAAGCAGCGATGCGTATAGGTGAGTTTCGATCCAACAACGGTTCTCGCCTCCGCCACTATCGCGCTGTTGTCGTTGGCCGCGCTTGTGTGGGCGACGGCTTGGCTTGTATGGAGCGTGGCAAGTTTAGTTAATCGAATCGCAGGTTTGATCGCGGCGATGCGGGAGTTATGGGACCTGCGTTCGCCATGACCATTTGCACCGTCACGGAAATGCTGCAACTGAGAACGCAGATCGTCTCGGACGATAAACCACGATTCGAATGTTGCTGCTGCGTTCTTCCTTGCTGGAGCCCGACGGGCGTGAAATGGTCAACCGCGTGATAGCGCTCGGTTCAGCCGTGGACACTTAATGGCCATCGGTAACCCGATTGGCGGTTGCAGTCATAGGTAACGTTGAAGCGACGCGATGATGATCCTGCATGAAGGAAGCAGCCGTCAGATCGATGGTCCGGCCACCGTGTGGATGCCGCATTCTTTGGCGTCGGGGTCGGATTCCCACCACCAGCGTCCGGAGCGTTCGTCTTCACCGGGTTTGACGGCTCGGGTGCAGGGGGCGCAGCCGATTGAGGGGTAGCCCTTGTCATGGAGGATGTTGTAGGGGACTTTGTTGTCGATGGCGTACTGGTGAATCTGCTCTGCGGTCCAGTTCGCTACGGGGTTTATCTTGTACGCGTCGTGGGCGAAGTCTTTTTGGACGATGTCGATTTCGCCGCGTTTCATTCCTTGGTCACGGCGCAGGCCGGTGATCCAGGCGTCGGCTTCGTTGAGGGCGATGTTGAGCGGGTTGACCTTTCGTATCTCGCAGCAGAGTTGGCGGTTCTGAACGCCTTTGTAGAAGAGGTTCATGCCGTGCTGGCGGATCATGCGCCCCACTTCACGGATGTCCGGATAGTGAACCTCGACCTCGGTGTTGTAGCGGCGTGCGATACGGTCCATGAGGTCGTACGTCTCTTCGAATAGGCGCATCGTATCGAGCGTGGCGAGGCGGGCTTTGGGGTTGATCTTCCAGAACATGTCGAAGATTGCCATGCCATCGATGGCGAACGACGACATCTGGATCAACCGATCACCGAATGTCTCGTCTGCCCAGCTTAGGATTTCCGACGGATGAGCGTTTTCGAGTTGCTCGTTGATGCGGTCGAGATCATCATCCGAGAACCGGTCGAGGACGCGTTGATCCGCGAGTTCGGATTCGGCGCTCTCCGCGGTGCCTATCTCATCTTTGACGATGGTCAATTGGTTTTTCTCCGGTTGGATGAATTCGTCGGCAATGTCTGGGCAAAAAAAGACCCCTGCCGTGTTTAATGCAGGGGGCGTTCGAACTGAAATATCCGCGTTGTGCTACGTGCTAAGTGGCGCATCTAACCCCTGCTAGGGGCTGATACAAGAACACTCGGCGGCGATGTGCCGCTCGGACACGGAGGACATTTCACACGCCATTATATCTTGCCGATCTAATACTTGTCCGCGTGCGCGATGCCGTTGCGGTTTAGAATGAACTTAATTTGAGTTTAGGTTCGGCGACGTTGCCGAATTGGAGGTTATCGCCCATGGCGATCATGACTGAAACAGCCAGCCCCGGCGAACGGATCGAAGAGCTGCAGAGCATCGCCGGCGATCATCTCTTCATGCACGCGCAACAGATCGAAGATTGGCGCGGCAATCTGAAGATATACGTCAAGGGTCGAGGGGCATGGGTCGAAGACATCGAGGGCAATCGAGTGTTCGACACGATGGGTGGATTGTGGTACAAAGCGGCGGGCTATGGTCGAACCGAGATCGCTGACGCGATGTATGAGCAACTGACCGGTATTGAGACTCCTCCGGCGGGCTCGGCGACACCGTCGCAGATCAAGTTGGCAGGTCGGATCGCATCTCTCTATCAGGACAAAGATGCTCGAACGTTCTTCCTCTCGGGCGGTTCGGAAGCGGTTGAGACGGCGGTGAAGATGGCGAAGAAGTATCAGTCAAATACGGGCAAGGTTGGCGCGTTCAAGGTGATATCTCGTCGTTATTCGTATCACGGTGCGACGGCTATGGCGGTCAGTCTGGGTCGCAGCCCTGCGGCGGACCCCTGCGGACCGGAAATGCCGGGGGCGATTCACGTCACCAACTGGGATTCATATCGGTTGCCTTTCGAAGGCGACCCTGTAGACGTGGCGATCCGATGCGCGAACGAGTTCGAGGTTGCGATCAAGCACACCGGACCGGATTCTGTTGCGGCAATAATCGCCGAACCGATCTCGGCGGCGGCGGGTATTCATATACCTCCGGCGGAGTATTGGCAGAGGTTGAGGGAGATTGCCGACGAGTATGATGTGGTGCTGATCGCAGACGAGGTGATTACCGGATTTGGTCGTACTGGCGAGTATTTCGCGCCGACGCACTGGGATGTCGTGCCCGACATCACAACGGTTGCGAAGGCGTTGACGAGCGGTTATTCGCCGTTGGGTGCGACGATTGCGACGAAGAAGATAGCGGATGCCTTTCTTGGTGGTCCGGATGAGACTTTCCGGCACTTGGTGACCTTTGGCGGTCATCCTGTGAGCGCGGCGGCGGCGTTGGCGAATCTCGACTTGTTCGAGGAAGAGGACCTGGTTGGCAACAGCCGTCGAATGGGCGATTATCTGTACGACGAGTTGCAGCGGTTATGGGATTACGAAATCGTGGGTGATATTCGAGGGGGACTGGGATTGCTCGCGGCGGTGGAGTTGGTGCAGGACCGTGAGAACAAGACGCCGTTCCCTGCGAGCGCCGGGTTGGCGAATCGACTTCCACCGATATTGTTGAACAACGGTTTGATTTCGTTCAGAGCAGTAGATGTGATTTCGATATGCCCGCCGCTGGTGATCGACAAAGACGAGGTCGACTACATCGTGGATGCTATCGATCAATCGTTGTCGACGTTGAGCCAGGAACTGGGTGTAGCGTAGGGCGACAGCCCTCCAATCTGGCTTTCGGCTTTGCACCATCAGGTAATATCTGATATTGTTCATGCACACGCGCGGCGCGACTCCGTTATACGCGTCGTCTAGTTTCGTGTGCGAACCAAAAGAGACACAGTTATTTCCAAACCTCGAAGACCGTCAGATTTGACGGAACCCCGATGAGCCTCCAGATGCCCAGAGCCGCTGGAGGGAAGCTAGGGAGAAGAGTTGAAATGGTAGATACGACGACTGCAACCGCTCAAGAGCGCGAGCACATGCTCGAAGACGCTGCTGAAGTCGACAGCGACGGTTTCGGGCCGTCTGCTGCTACGTCAGAGATTGTTCTAGACGTGAAGGATTTGCAGACCCACTTCGCCACCCGTTGGGGGACGGTGAAGGCGGTAGATGGCGTCAACTACAGCGTGCGCCGCGGCGAGACACTCGGCGTGGTCGGCGAGTCGGGTTCGGGTAAATCAGTCACGGCGCTCTCGATCATGCGCCTCGTGCCCTCGCCACCCGGCCACATCGTTGGCGGTGAAGTGATACTGAACGGCCGCAACCTGCTGGACCTCTCGGAACGCGAGATGACGCAGGTGCGAGGCGGTGAAGTGTCGATGATTTTGCAAGACCCGATGACGGCCCTCAACCCGGTATTTACGGTTGAGAATCAGGTCGGCGAAGCGATCCGGATCCACCAGAAGCTGCGCGGCAAAGACCTTTGGGACTCGATCGTGGACGCGCTGCGTAAGGTGAGGATCCCTGCGCCGGAGACGAGGGCGAAAGACTATCCGCACCAGCTATCTGGCGGAATGCGGCAACGCGTGGTGGGTGCTATCGGCATTTCGACGAGCCCTGACGTGATCATCGCAGACGAACCGACGACTTCGCTTGACGTTACGATTCAGGCTGCCTACCTGAGGCTGTTGCGCCAAATTCAGCGTGAGGCTGGCGTGGGCATCATCTTCATCACTCACGACTTTGGGATCGTCGCCAAGATGTGCGACCGCGTGGCGGTTATGTACGCAGGTCGTATCGTTGAATCTGCGGATGTGCGGACGATCTTCAACTCACCGTTGCACGAGTACACGAAGGCGCTGATCAACTCGGTACCGAAGCTCGAGGAGAAAACTGGTCGGTTGCCACAAATCGAGGGCCAGCCACCGTTGCTCTACAACCTTCCTGAGGGCGACGCATTCGCTCCACGTTCACCGTTGGAGTACGACGAAGAGGACGCTATGGTGCGTCCTGAGCTTGTTGAGGTTGCGCCAGGTCACATGGTGCAGCTTTCGCGTGCGTCAGTCGCAGATTTTGACAAGTACAAGCACCTAGTTTCGTACGGATGATCCCGGCTTTCGCCGGGATGACGGCTAAACCGGAACGACGCGCTAAGCGAATTCGAACTAACCGCTTCACGAGGTAACTCTTAGATGGCAACAGAAACCGTAACTCCAGTCGAGATCCCAGATGCTCCAGGGGCATCGAATCCAGACGACGCGATCCTACAGGTCCGTGGTCTACGCAAATGGTTCGACGTCGGTGGGCGTTTCCTAGGCATCGGTCAAAGGAGCTGGCTCAAAGCAATCGACGACGTCAACTTCGACGTTCGCGAAGGTCGGACTTTCGGGTTGGTTGGAGAGTCGGGTTGCGGCAAGACGACCACGTTGAAGGTCATCTTGGGTTTGGAAGAGCCGACTGACGGTCAGATATTTTGGCAGGGCGAGGATGTCGCGACGATGGACCGCGCCGGTAGGCGCGAGTTCAGGCGATCCGTGCAGGCCGTGTTCCAGGATCCCTGGTCTTCGTTGAACCCTCGAATGAGGGTGCAGGCCATTGTCGGTGAGCCGCTCGAGATCGCGACAACTATGACCCGTCAGCAGATCCGAGACCGAGTCTCCGACCTGTTGGTCGAGGTTGGTCTAAACCCGTACCAGATGAACCTCTACCCGCACGAGTTCTCCGGCGGTCAACGGCAGCGCATCGGTATCGCGAGGGCGTTGGCGTTGAACCCCAAGCTCATCTGCTTGGACGAGCCAGTGTCGGCACTTGACGTGTCGATTCGTGCGCAGATCATGAACCTACTGGTTGATTTGCAGAACGAACACGGTCTGGCATATCTGCTGGTTGCGCACAATTTGGCGACGGTCCGGTACATGTGTCACGAGATGGCGGTGATGTACCTCGGCGTGGTTCAGGAGATGGGCGACACTGAGGCGATCTTCAACAACCCGTTGCACCTCTACACGAACGCGTTGATCTCAGCGGCACTGCCGTCACACCCGGACATCACACGTGACGAAATCATTCTCCCGGGTGAGGTTGTGTCGCCGATCGACCCGCCGCCGGGCGATGTCTTCATGACCCGCACGCCGATCGAAGTCGATCAATCGCATCCATTCGCGAACGAGCGACCGCCGTTGGTAGAGAAGGAAAAGGACCACTGGGTTGTCGAGACGCCGTGGAGCTTGGCGACAGACGAGGCTCTTCGAGCGTCGATCTACGACGAAGAGGCTGAGATTCGCAGGAGCGAAGAGGAACGTCGGCGTTTGGCGGCGATGAACTGATCGTCGACGAAGACTCGTTAGAAACGAAAAAGGGCGTGTGCGGGATCAAGCACACGCCCTTTTTGTTTGTTGCGTTTAGGTAGGAATTGCGTTGGCTCCCAGGCCAGGATTCGAACCTGGATTAGAGGATTCAAAGTCCTCTGTCCTACCATTAGACGACCTGGGAATGAACCTAGATTCAAGGATATATTCGGCTTCGGCGCGGGGAATTCACCTGATTTTGGACCGCCGATTCAGGCGATGGTTCGTTTGACCAACGTAACCGTTTCGCGAACCGGGTCCTCTGAATCTGCTGAAACCGAAGTGACGCGATTGGTGCCTATTAGGAGTTTTGTGTTAGGAAATGCGTTACGGAGATCGGCGGCGAACTTGACGGGTTGAGGTCGGTTTGTCGAGACGATCACTGTGTCGCCGATGCGGAATGCTGATGCGGTTCCGTCTTCGGCCATCACTGTTTTGATCGGGGCGTTCCGACGCTGCACGATGTTAGGCGCGGCGCGGATCGCTTGGGTCGCCAAAAGTATTCCGAGAGCTTGGGCGTCGGACGGGGTGCGTTCCGCATGCGAGAGGTCCGTGTTGCCTTCCCACCAATCGAAGGGACGGACATCCTCGGACGCGCCTTGCAGGAAGATAGCACACTCGATTCCCGCCTGTTCCAACGCAGATGACGCGATGCCGGGGTAGTCTGATGTCCACCTATCTGAATCGCCGATGACCGTTGCCGGGCAGGCGAAGTTGTAAAGCATGCATTTGGTCTGTCCGTCGGCATCGTGGAATGTGGTGATTCGGAGTTTTTCGCGTTCGGTCTCTAGATGCTCTTCTTGGTTGGAGTTGGCGAAACAGCTGAGGTTGGGCGCTGTTGTCTCCGCAGTTCCGATGGCTACAGGTTGTAGGGAAAGCGTGGCTTCGATAGCAGCGCCGGCGACGATGTCGGGAAGGTAGGCGATGTAGTTGGGATACTCGCTTGGCACATCGTGTTCTTCGCGCGATAGAGGCGGTGAGGTGCCGTTGCCAGTGCAGGTGATCATCACTCGGTTGCCCGGGATGCCGATCGCGTAGGAGACTACCTCGGCGATTTGAGTTCGCAGAATTTCCGAGATGCCCCACGCATCAAGTGAGACTATCGTGACTGTTTCACCGTATGAAGTTAATGTGATGCATCGAACGAAGAGGTCATCATCGATACCGGTCGCGGGACGGTCGGCGAACTCGGGACCCGAGATGGTGAAGCCAGTCGGGGGCGTTATCGGAGATTGGGCAACGCCGATGTGGAGCAGATTATCGACGGTCGATAGGTTCATCAAGCGGTGGCCGTGGAGCGAAGTAGGCGAATGGTAACACTTAGGCGATGACGGCCCCGTCGGCCCAGCCCCTCTGGATCCCGGCTTTCGCCGGGATGACGGCGTTTGTAACGGTCTCAACCAGCGAGAGGGGATAACGTAGCCGAATGGGTAAGATTGCAATATTGCGCGCCGTTTTGTCGCGCGGAGACTAAAGGGAACACGGGTCGAAAGGTGTAAATGTCGGTAGCTGGTTCATATCGCTATCTGTTGGAGGTCAGGGGCCTCGAGACGGAGTTTCATACCGACTTCGGGATCGTGAGGGCGGTTGATGGCGTCGACTTGCACATCGACGAAGGAGAGACGGTTGGGCTGGTTGGCGAGTCGGGATGCGGGAAGAGCGTTGCGGCGCTTTCGATTGTGCGATTGGTTCCCGATCCGCCGGGACGGATTGTGAATGGTCAGGTGTTGTTCGAGGGTGAAGACCTGTTGCAGTTGGGCGTGCGCGACATGCGGCATGTGAGGGGTGCGAAGATCGGTATTATTTTTCAGGAGCCGCTGACTTCGCTCAACCCGGTGCTCTCGATCGAGCGCCAGCTCGTCGAGCCATTGCAAGAGCATCTAGGCATGACACGCCGGCAGGCGTCGTCGCGGGCTTCCGAGTTGCTCGATATGGTGGGAATTCCCGATCCATCATTACGGTTGCGCGACTATCCGCACATGATGAGCGGCGGGCAGCGCCAGAGGATCATGATTGCCATAGCGCTAAGTTGCAATCCGCGCCTGCTGATAGCTGACGAAGCGACGACGGCGCTGGATGTGACGATTCAGGCGCAGATCTTGGAGCTGATGAAGGATCTGACCGAGCAGTTCGGGACTGCGTTGTTAATGATTACGCACAACCTCGGTGTGGTCGCGCGATACGCGGATCGGGTCTGTGTGATGTACGCGGGGAAGATACGGGAGATGGGGCCTTCGGAGGAGTTGTATGGCAATCCGAAGCATCCGTACACGTTGGGATTGTTGGGCTCGGTGCCTCGGTTGGATATGCAACGCGAGGCTGGTAAATTAACTCAGATACCGGGCGATGTGCCAGACCCGACGCGGATGCCGTCGGGTTGCGCGTTTCATCCGAGGTGCGAGTATGCGGTAGTGCGGTGCGCTGACGACGATCCTGGGATGGAGGCGGTTGGTGAGGGGCATGTGGCGGCTTGTTGGGAGCGGGAGCGGGTGGGAAGGAATGAAACCCAAAGAGCATTAACTTGATGCACGAATTGTCATCGGTAATTTTTCATCGTGAGTAATCCGAACCATTCAACCTCGATACCGTCAACGTTGGTCGCCACCGCCGTCGCTACCGCGCCTGATCGCGTTGGCGAGCTGGCGCGGATGGGCGAGTTGGCGGCGGTGAATTTGAGCGCGGTGGCGTTGCTTTCGGTGCGGG